>CAMCYT010000010.1 GCA_945885485.1 Prosthecobacter debontii | reverse complement strand
GGACATCGAGTTGGTGAACTTGCAGAAGATATGCGCGCTACCCTTATGAAGCTCGTCTACGACAAACAGCGCGAGGTTGTCGGCACCGCCTTGGTGAATCTCATCGCTTGGGACGGTAATAAATCCGAGCCTACTAGCGAACTCATTGGTCTTGCTTTGGAACTCGCCGCCGATACCCAGCGCACGAATGACATCCGAGTAACTGCACTGCATGCCGTCGGCAAACACTCCCTTGACCTTGCGCGTCGCATTGCGCCCGACACCCAGCAGATCGTTCACGTCCGCAAGGCCGCCATTGCTACGATAGGTGAGCACGGTAGCCAAGAGGATCTTCCCTTGCTTGAACAACTCAAAGCCGAAAATTTCCGCATCGCCCAAGCTGCCGAGCCCGCACTCAAAGCCCTGCAAGCCCGTAAGAACGGCAAAGACAACTCCACTCTCATTTCACTCTGATTTCGAATCATCCCATTCACCCGCCTTCACATCATGACTACTAAAACCCGCATCCTCCTCACCGCGTTTGCTTCCTTGTTCGCACCCGTGCTAAGCGTGAACGCCCAGACCGGTCTGACCAAGGAAACCTGGAATAACCTTCCACAAAGCGAGTCCATCATCGTCCTGCAGCAGGAAGGCATTTCGGATCGCGCCCCAGATGCCACCGGCACGATCACCAATGCTAACCTTGCGGGCCCAACTGTCGCAAAATGCGGCACTCGTTTGCGCGGCAGCATCACTCCGGGTCTCACCGACACCTACACCTTCTGGGTTAGCGGTGACTCAAACGTGGCCCTCTGGATTTCGGAAGACTCCAGTCGCTTTAACAAGAAGCTTGTTTGCTACAACCTAGAACCGACCCTCGCATCTGACTGGGACAAGCACACCAACCAGAAATCCATCCCCATTCAGCTGACCGGAGGTCAGAGCTACCATCTGGAAGCTCAGGTCATGGACAAAGATGGTGGGGGACACCTTGAAGTCGCTTGGCGCGGCCAAAGCGGTCGCTACGCACTCAATCTCAATGGTGCTACTGCTACTCAATCCAGCACTGCTTTTGGAAACGTTGCATCATTTGCAATCGACGGTGATCTAACCAACACCACCCGCACTAACAACGTGGCAAATTCATGGTTGCAAGTCGACTTCGGCCAAGACCGCGAAATCAATCAAGTGGTTGTGCGCAATATTGCATGGAATCAAAACTACCTCTCCAACTTCCGCATCTCGGTGCTTGATGCTAACAACGTGGAACTCGTCGGGCAAAACTTCTTCACCTCCTCAGGCAGCGTAGTTGGAAGCATGACATGGAACTTGCCAGCTTCGCAGCCCACAGCTCGTAAAGTTAAAGTTCAACTCTTGGGCAACAACCTTGCTGGCAATGGCATTCTCTTGATTTCTGAACTTGAAGCCTATGGTAACGGCATTGTGCCCGGCCAAGTTAGCCAGCGTGAAATCGTCCCACAATCCGTGCTTAACACTCTAACAGCTGATGCTGATGATACCAACGACAACAACTTGAGCGATGCCTGGGAAGTTAGTACGGGATTGAGCTCGTCTGTGCTTCCTGGAGCCCTAATTGAATACGGTGACCCCGATAATGACGGCATTTCTAACTATCAGGAGCAATACCTTGGCTCCAACCCGCTCGTCAAAGAAGCTGTGGCCAACGGTCTAACTCGCTACATCTGGATGGGAATCAACGGATCAACCATCGCAAGCGTAACAAACAATTCACTCTACTACAGCTACCCCAATGCTATTGATCACGTGGCTGGCATTAATGACTCTCCAATCAATCGCAAGAATTTGGGTGCTCGCTATCGAGGTTCCATCATTGCACCCGTCACAGGTAACTACCGCTTCTGGGTTTGTGGCAATGGTGGCGGAGCCGAACTCTGGCTCGCCGATGGTTCAGTCATTGAATCTGGAACCTCTAACGCGCTAACTAACCGCTACGGTAAAAAGCGGATTGCTACCAGTTACTTCAAAAACATTGTTGAAGACGACTTTGATTTTAGCCCTAGCCAGCGCAGCGAAGTCATCCACCTCGTGCAAGGTCAGGAATACTACATCGAGGTGCTGCGCGCCTCACAGTCAGACTTCAGTACTGGTCATGCTTCAGTCGCTTGGCAGATTCCGGGTGGTGTCCGTGGAATTATCCCAGCGGTCAACTTTCTCTCTAACGATCCCCAAGCGAATGATGCCGATGATGACAACCTGCCTGACGCTTGGGAAACTTCCGTCAATCTTGATCCCGCCGACAACGGTTTCACCAGCTTGAACAATGGCGAATACGGCGACCCTGATAGCGACACTCTGAGTAACCTACGTGAATATCAACTCGGCACCGATCCCAAGGACGCGGATAGCGATGACGATGGCATTAGTGATAGCAAGGAAGTCAATTTTTACGGCAGTGATCCGCTGACTTCTAACAATCTCGCCCCTGTGGCCATCAACCTACCAGCACTCAACCAATACACCAATGCCACCGGCAGCTGGAATGCAAACTCCAATGGCTCACTGGTCGCTAATGATCGCCGTGGAGCTCTCACCTACACCTTTACTGTCGCCGAGCCTGGTGTGCATGAGGTGACATTAAATGCAGCTGTGCTTTATACGCCAACTTGGATCACGCAACCCTACACCATCAGTCTGACTTTGGACGGGGATGGATCTCCTTTTGCCACTGAGACACTCAGCACCAATTACGGCACGGCCAAAACCATGCGCGCCATCACCCCATGGCTCGCTGCGGGCACCCATACCCTCACTCTCTTTCATCACAACTACGACGCTAACAGACGCTTGCGTGTCGACTCAATCAGTGTTGCGCGCCTCGGTGGTGCTGACATGAACTCGAACAACATCCCAGACTGGGTGGAAAGCAATGCCGCAGCGATCAACAAGCTGACCAATATCCCCACGCAGAGCAGAACCTCGCCACTCTCCGTTGAAGGCATTACCCAACAACTCAGCTCCGTGAGCCTCAACGTCACGCCTTCCGGCGGCACAGCAACCGCAGTAACCATCAACGCTTCCATCAATGAGAGCTTCTACGCCAATGTGGCACTCTCTGAAACAGGAGCTGTTGCTTTGGACGCCAGCTTCGTGGGTGGTCTCGTCAATGAAAGCCACAACATCACTTGGACGGCGACCAACCTATTTGAAACCTTTACCAACTCCACCCTTCACATCCGCAAAGGCGATGCCCTTCGCCTCGACGCATGGAGCGGAGCTAGTGCTGATGGCCAGCCCTTCACCGTTACTCTCAACGGCACATTGCTTTCAGACGCAAATCAGAACACCACTCACACCTCTGGTGTGCCATTCGCCTATACTTTCGCTACGGCAGGAACCTACACACTGGTTGCCACTCACGGTGGCCAGAATTCCACCGTCACCCTTAAAGTTCACGCTGCTGACTTCGGTGATAGCCATGTAGTGGTCACTAACAAGACGCGAGCTTGGACTCCGACTAGCTTGGGTTCAGATCACTTGGTCGAAGCCGATGATCGCCTCGTTTTCGCAGAAACTAGCACCGGCAGTCCTCGTGTGTTCAATGTGAAAGCCGAGCAGCCTGTTAATCGCTACGTCATTGCGCGCATCCCGAGCGGTGTAGACGGCGCAGCTTCTGCCATCCTAGCTCGTGGCACGGTTCACCCCTTTGAGTTAGGAAATTCGGGTCAAACCGGTGACGCTCAGGTTGTCACTCGATACGCAGACGGAACCTATTTAATGAGGACAACCATTGTCGGAGTCAATCTGCCGCCAAACGCACTCGTTAAACTCGTTATCAAGTATCAGGGCAGTCTGTTCACTAATGGTAGCATGACCATGGAACTTCGCGCTGAAGACTTTGATGTTAACGGCATCGCCACTGTGTATTTTGAGTCTTCTTCAGCCACCACAGCTCAGATGTGCCACACCGTAAACACCTTCATTGAGGAGTAACTCCTATCAATTCCACCACTTAAATAAATTTTCCCCAAACTCCTAACTTTCTAACATATCATGAATCCCACCCAAACTCAGTTCCCGATGATTCATCGAATCCTGGCCGCTTTCAGTGCCTTGATCTTTGCTCTTACATGGATGCCTAATGCCTTGCTGGCACAAGCTTCTAGTGATCCCGTAAACGTGACTCCCAAGAAATGCTGTGACTGCTTGGAGTTTAGTGTGCAGAATTTCACTGGCGCTGCTGGTCAGAATTCGGGAACATCACAATCATCAACTCTTGGAGACATAAAGATCAAGGTGACGGTGAAACATACGGGGTTGGCGGGCTGCAGCTCAACCTTCAGTGGTCGAGTGCAAGCTCGTCTTGTTGGCGGTAATGAAATAGCTGATGAAAAGAATTTCTCAGTCACTTCATCAACGCCCGCTAATCTCGAATTGACGATCAAAGCAGAAAAGCAACGTATAGGCACCAAGTGGGAGGTTGTTCTTTATTGTGATGATGGTACTAAGGAAGGATCTGATACATATTGTAAACAACTTCCGATTTCATCCGGTAATTGCGGATCATGTTCTAGTTGTGACAAATCTGCATCTACAGAGCCAATCAACAAGTCTTTTGAATTGATCATCCCGACCACCAATTCCTTTGGAGGCATGGCTAGTGGTTCTTTGCGCTACTACAATCCAAATTTCTCCTACCTTGGTCGCTCCGCTTTGTTTGCTGATGTTAGCTCAGATATGACCGTCGTGAAAGATGCTGGTGGTATCACTCAAATCCAAACTGGCGCTTCGACCATAGACGTCGCAGATGTGGTTGGAGAACAGGCATTCACCATTACCCATAAAGATCCGAGTGGGGCAGTGTTCCGCACTAGCAAAATTTCGTTTGTGAATGAAGGTGGCGCGAATCGCTTGCGCTTCGATACCACTTTTGAGGGTCATACCCGTCGCCACGAACAAACCCAACCGCAAGCCGGTACTCTAGTCATGGAGCGTGGTTTGTTTGATTCGGTGGAAGACGAGTTTCAGGTGCTTATTCGCGATACGCTCATCAAAAACACGAGCACTCCTGGTATTGAGATTAGACGTCGCGAGATTCAAGAACGACCTAGATTCGAGTCTAGCCCCGGAGTGTTAGAGCCGTTCACGCTCAGCTCTGTTGTCGAAGAAACCTGGGAGAAGCAGGTCTTCAGTTGGGTCAAAACAAAGGAAGTGATTGATCCGGATGATGAAGCCCTTACTTCCACTTGGGTCTACTATCAACCCGGCGATACCACAGGTCCAGGAGCATCCACTGAGGGCCTTGGCCGTCTCAAAGAGCATCTTAGCTACGATGGTTACCGGTCATTTCATACCTATGGACTCAACTACAACAGCGTCACCACACCCTACGCCAATGACGCTAGTGGCAAGGTGACTACCGATACCTACAATCCCGGTTCCAAGACTCGTACCGTGACCACCACCGTTGGCGGCCAAGTGCTTTCCAAGACGGTTAGCACTCACACTGACACGACGATGAAGCAGCGAGTTTACACGAATTCAGGCTCATACTTGGAAACCACCATCACCTTTATTCCTTCAGGCCAAGACTTTGGCGGTATGCCCCTCAAAATTGTTCATCCCAACAATACTATCACCACCTTTGCATACACTCGCCAAGCAGGTGGAGGTTATAAAACCGAGATGGCACGAGGTGCGGACAGCGGCGGCTCAGTGGGTCTAGGTATGCTCACTACCACGGTGACCAATTCCCGAGGCACCACCATCCTCACTAAAACCGAATCGATTGGCTACCCTTCTGATGGTGAGATTTTCGAGAACATGGCCGTCACTGCCGTCGATAACGTTGGTCGTCCCGAAATCACGGCCTATCACGCTGAAACTGTATCTGCAGTCGGTGAACAGGCTACCGCCTCCAATCCCAAATGGACCACTTCTATCGCCTACAACTGCTGTGGCATCGAAAGCGAAACCGATAAATACGGCATCATCACCTACTACGCTTACGATCAACTCCAACGCCGCATCAAAACCAATCGTATGGGAGTGACCATGGAAACCGTGAACAAGGGCTTGACCGTGGAAACCCACCGGTATGCTCAAACCGTCTCAGGCACCTTGGCTTCAGACTTTGCAGGCACCGAAGTCACTTTGATGTCAAGATCAGTGAGCAACCTAGGTGGCACCCTCAGGGAATCCTGGAGTTCGGACCCCACCAGTAACACCGCTGGTGCCTTGGTCAAGGCCAGCAAATCAGAGATCACCTATCAACCTAGCTCAGGCCTTTCTAGTAGCACAGTAAACACCACTCCAGATAACTTCGCTCAAACCACCGAAAGCTTTCTTGATGGACGCACTTCCAAGACCACGGGAGCCCTCAGCTCCGCCATGCAATACACCTACGCTGTTAACACCACTGGCGAAGTCACCAGCCAATCCTACCTCGATGGCACCAATCTCCGTGAAACAACTACAACTCAAAACGACTGGGCAGGACGCTCACTTCGTACGGACTATATGGACGGAGCTTTTTCGACCATGACCTACAACGCCTTAGGTCAAATGGAAAGATCCACCGAACCCGGAACGGTTGCATATCCCGGTGTCATTACGCTTATGGAATACGACAGTGAGGGAGAAAAAACGATCACTGCCCTTGACCTCGACAGAGATGGAGTCATCGACTATGGCTCAGACACAGTTACTTTCTCCGACACCGATCCTGGTCTTGATAGCGGCAATCCCGTCTATATCACCACCAACAAAGTCTGGTATACTGATGCGACAAGCCAGCTCCAAGAGGTAGTCGCTAGCACATCAAAGAGTAGCCCCGATGGCCTCTTTACCAGCAGCCAATCCTTTGGCGTGAATCAAGCCTCTACCACCACGACCAATTTGCTGGGCAACGGAAGTTGGACTACCACCGACATTTCGCCAGACGGAACCAAACAAATCCAAAACTACAACGCAGGCCTGCTCACCACGGCCAGCTGGAATAACACCACAGGTGGAGCCATCGCCTCCGCCAGCTACGGATACGACAATCTTAATCGTCAAACTACCACTACCGATTCTCGCACCGGTCAAAGCGCAAGAACCTATCTATCTTACACTGCTGATATTGTCAAAAGTGTGTCCGACGCAGGGGGGCGCATAACAGCTTTTACCTACGATGTTCGCGGCCGACAGATCAGCGTAAACGCCCCAGATACCGTCGATGCAAATAACCAAACTCTAACAAACATCACCACTACTATCTACAATTCCGACAACACCGTCGCCGAAACCAACGGTGATCAAACCTACCGCGTCAGCCATACTTACGATTTCGCAGATCGTCAGATCAGCATGACTACGTATGGGACTACAACGGCCACCACCACCTGGCAATACAGCCCAACACGGGGCTTCCTTCTAGCTAAACGCGATGCGGCTAACAAAGGAGCCACCTACACCTATACCGCCGCAGGGCGCCTCGCGACCCGCACTTGGGCAAGAGGGGTCTCTACAACTTATTCTTACGATAACGTCGGCAGAATGGTTGCCACTAACTACTCAGACACCACACCAGCCATAACTATGGCCTACGATGCTCTTGGGCGTCATATCTCTCACTCTAACGGAATTGCGACCAGTGCATTTGCCTATAATGCAAGCAATCTCCAAATCGACACCGAAACCATCACTTACACACTTCCCGGTAAGCCTGCGTTTACCCGTGTGATCGACCGCAGTCAGGATATTCTGAACCGTGATTCTGGCTGGCAGCTTAAAGTAGGTCCAACCATCGAAAATTCTGTCGAATATAACTACTATGCAAACGATGGTCGTCTAGAAACTGTAAGAAGAGGTAATATTCTTATCCCCCAAAAATTCGACTACACATACACATCGAATTCTTTACTCATTGCCGCCATCACCAGTCCCGTCCACACCGTCAGCAACGTCTACGAAACTACCCGCGATACCCTAGATTCCAAAGTAAACAAGAAACTTGACACGACCACCGTTTCCAGTTACATGTATACCGTGAATAATTACGGTCAGCGCACAGGAGTCACCACTGGAGGCACTGCCTTCTCGGGTACGCCTTCATGGGCATGGCTCTACAACAGCAAAGGTGAAGTCGTCAAAGCTGACCATAGCGCCGTCACCGCATTCAACCGCGCCTACCAATACGACGGTATCGGCAATCGCGTCACTGGCGGCGATCTTGGGTCGCCGATTTCTTACACATCAAATGCATTGAATCAATACAGCGCCATCGGCTCCCTCAATCCCGTCCACGACGACGACGGTAACATGACCAGCGGTCCACTCCCTACAAACGTTAACGCTAACAGCACTCTTGTTTGGGACGCAGAAAACAGACTCATCGAAGCTCAAGTCAACAGCGGATCTACAGTGATTTTTGCTTATGATTCACAATCTCGTCGAATCTCAGAAACAGTAGGCTCCAACACCACCGTTTATATATATGACGGGTGGAACGCAATCGCCGAATACAGCACAAGCTTCGCGTTAACCAAAACCTACACTTGGGGACTTGATCTTTCAGGCAGCTTCCAAGGCGCAGGTGGAGTTGGCGGACTTCTCTCCGTCACAGATGGCACAGAAACTTACTTCCCGACATTCGATGGAAATGGTAACGTCAGTGAATATCTTGATTCTAACGGAAACACCGTAGCCCACTACGAGTATGATCCGTTCGGCAAGACAACCATTTCCGACGGATCGAAATCGAATGACTTCGCGCATCGCTTCTCCACGAAGCCTTTGGACGGAACCACAGGACTATACTACTACGGTTACCGTTTCTACGACCCTGAAACAGGCAGATGGCCATCTAGAGATCCGATACAAGAACAAGGTGGAGTGAACCTGTATTCAATGGTTTGGAATGATTCTATACAGTATTGGGATTATCTTGGGATGAGCGGTGATAATGCACCTACATGCCCGCCAGCCGGCCATACGTTAGTCGATGAGGCAACGTCAAAAGGGCTGGTGGGTAACGCTGGAGGAGGCGGTGGTTTTGTGGATCGCGAAACTGGTGTTCCATGGGTAAATCCATTCCAAAAAATAACTGATGGGAGAACGGAGGAAAGATCAGGCCTTAGCGGATATTACGCGAGATGTAGAGTAGTGGAAGCAGCCGTGAAAGAGAGATCAGGCGAGGATATGGAAAACGGAAGAGATGTATGGTCTGGTTCACCAAGTGGTGTAGCTGGTCAGGCCGCCAATGCTCTGAGTTTACAAAAACACGGAATCATTCAAGATCTGGTAGATGATGGGTTGGTAGCTCTTGGATTTGATATGGCGAAAACTGCTTATGTAGATGTTGATGGTGACTATGATCTTAAGGTCACATGGAAAGCTTGTCCTGATGAAGGTTGTCCAAAACCAAAATGCATGCGTGCATATATTCTAGCGGAGCTAAAAATGTATAAGATGTCCTTGCGTGCATATGGGGCCGATAAAAAGCCACTGAATCCACAACCAGCGTTCAAGAAAGAAGTAACAATTAAAAAAGCGTATACATTCGGATGCTTACCATGAAGAGGGTGCTGAAAACTTTCATTGTATTGCTAGTTCTACTGGCCGGCATCTGCCGCTCAAGCGGAGAGCCGAGTGTAGAGGCTGAGGCAAATAAAGCATATGGTGATATTATATTGAATTTACAAGCTGGAGATAACGCTTTGGATCTGTTGATCAAGTCATTAAGAGAACACAGAATACCACATGTTATACCGAAATCCCCCGATAAGAAAGTCGTCCCTGTCATCCCCAATGGTGATCAAAAGCAAATGACTTTGTCTGAATATCTTATTCATGGTAGCGAACTTGGCTGGTTTGTTTATTCTTGGTTTTTGGATGAGGATACAGGTGCAATTGTTCTGAAGTTGGAGATCAAAGGAAAAAAATAAACCCACGAATCACAAGGGGACGAAACAAACTATCTGTTAATTTCCAATTTAACATCGTACGAGATTACCGTAAGTGACCTACGAAGCGCCTCTTGAAGTAAATGTCGTAGGTTAAGGACTTACAACGTTTATGACTACGCTGTCTTTTGGAAATTGTGGTTTGCTTAGGCTCTTTGCGTTGGCCTTGGGGGTGTAGCTGGAGAAGGTTCCACTCTCCATTATGCTCTATATAATGAAAGCCCCACCTAATGAAAGGTGGGGCTTTATTGTGTCTTCTGGCGACATGACACTAAGCCATTAGGGTTTTAGTTGTCCTCTTATGCTGCCGCATCGGCTTCAGCAAGGACTTCGATTTCATCGGCGTGGACAATCAGTTCAGCTGCTGGACTTCCGTCCTTTCGGCTGTAAGGATGCACCTCTGGACGGCCGGAAACAGCAACCAAGCAGCCCGTAGTGAGCAGTGGTGCAGTTTTCTCAGCCAGTTCGTTCCACACTTTGCAGCGCAGCCAGTGGGTGTATTCTTTTCCTGATGGCGTTTTAACGACGACATCGATGTGAAGATCCAAGAAAGGGCGTTTGCCCTCCACTTGGATGAGTTTGTGTTGGGCAATTTTCCCAACTAGTTTTAGTGCAATATTCATGGTTTTATAGGAGTCTGTTTTTTAAAAGTGTAAGGCTAAAGTTGATGCATTTTTTGAGGGAGGCGGCCTAGCCCTGTACATACCCAGCCATTCGATTCCATGAACGCAGGCGCTGAGGAAAATCGAAACTTGGAAATGATGGATATAAATGAGAGCGGGCATTACCGTCCTCTTTCTTGGATCCACGAACGCGGACAAGCGGAGATTTCGCCAAATGCCCCCAAAAACGCTTTTTTTTACAAAAAAGTGGGTATTTTGCCCCTTTTTGACCCAGGACGCCTACCTAGAATCGATTATTTTCGGCTCAGAGAGGTTTTTCCTCGATGCGGATAACCAATATTTGGTCTCGCGCATCCCATTCATACAAGTGGCTGAGCCCCTCGAAATGCTCCCCGAAAAGTGGAAAATTTCCAGGCCGAGGCACCGTTATCGAGTGCTCGTAGTCTCCGTCTCGCGCCTGCGCCCCACTTCACACTCAACAACCGTGCCGGCAATAGACCTCCAAAACATACAATGATCTGGGCGCGGAATGCCTCCACTCTGCTCCGGCATACCGCCACAAGAGCTATCTAAGCTAACGGTCCGTCTTTCGCCAAACCTTCCCTGCATAATGACTCTTTTGTCATGCTTACTACAACACTAACTGGATACGTCGGTTCCGCAAAATACGTTCACGCTCGCGGAAAAACCCAAGTTCTCAACATCAACCTCGCCAGCAACCGTCGCGTCGGCGACCGTGAATTTACGGACTGGATCGCCGCCAAAATTTGGGGTGAACGAGCAGAGAAGCTCTCTACTCACATCCAGAAAGGTATGCACCTACTAGTCACCGGACGCCCAGAGGCGAGGGGATTCAAGAAACCCGATGGCACAGCCGTAGGTGAACTCATCCTCCACGTCTCCGAACTGGAATTTCTAAGCTCCAAGTCCAAAGATCAGGAAGAACTACCACTCGAATCAACGGCAGGGTAATTAGAGATTGAAATTAACGGAGCGGACGGGGTTTTGCCCGTCCGCTTTTTTATGTACGGTGTATTAAGACGAACGCACCCACAGTGAGCTGTAGGAAGCTTACCTCTCATCGGAGTCAATCTTAGAGATTGAGATTAAATTTGTTAGCTATAGTTTAAGATGCGATTTTTCGAGCATAGATTTCATTTAGCTGATAGGTGTATACATGCGAGAAACGCAAGATGCCATGCTCGATTCAAAAAATGCGGAAGCATGCTTCCGTATGGGAATATCCGCTAAGCCCCCAAATGAAATCATGGCACTATTCGATAGTGCTACTCTAGCAGGACTAGTAGAAAGCTTTTTGCTCGCTGCGCGTCATCCTCAGATGAAAACTTTTCGGCGTGAGATGCGGGGGAGTGCAAGAGCAGGCATACAACTTTGGAAGTCACTTTTAGATGCTTGGGATGAAGTAAGCACTATAGACAATCTATTTGAGCAAAAGACCTTCGAGTTTCGTAAAATTAAAAGCGCTAGTTGGAATGACGATACTCTTGAATGGAACCTTTTTGAGCAGCGATTCCTAAATGGACTTAGGAATGGAGGATTTACTTCAGACTTTTCGCATGGAGTATTAAAAGCGTTTCATGAAATGGCTGAAAACGTCGTGCAGCACGGAGCTTTCGGTCTGAGTATGTGTGAGGGTTTAGCTGGTTATCATGTTGAACCAGGTCGGTTTGCTTTCTCAATTGGTGATTTTGGATGCGGCTATCTTCGAAGTCTTCAAGAATCCGATTCATGGAAGCATCTTGAGAAAGGGCGTGATGCGCTAAGTGCGGTTATTCATGAAGGTGCGAGTCGCAGAACAGGGCAGGGCGAAGGGGAGGGATTCAAAGAATTATGGAAAGCACTATCAGATCATGGTGCAAATGTCCGGATTCGTTCAAATGATACAGTTGCCAGAATACTACCAACTCATTTAGGCAGAGAGGCCGAAATAGCTACATTTCTAAAGGCTTCTGGCTCACATATTAGTGTGTGTTGCTGCCTTGGAGAACCCACTTCTGAAAATAAATTAAGATTTTCTTTACAAAATCACTGAATCGAGTGATTTTGTGGGCGTGCGGATAGAAACAGTCATAGTGCGTCCTAAACGCCAGCATCTTTTCGGGGCTTCAGCAGCCCAGAATGATATGAAAGAATTGTCCGAAAAATTTGATCGGCTAGTTGGGAGCAATCTCGTCGTGGTCTTCGATTTTTCGGACGCTAGTTCAATATCCGGTAGCTATCTCCGAGCCACAATCGGCTGGAGTTTGAACTGCGGGAGAATGCATGCCGAAGGAGCGACTCGATCCGATTTTTCTGATCCTTGGAGTTTGAGGCCTATTGCTATCTATCCAGTTGTAGCGGCTAAGGCTCGCGAAACAGTGTGGGAGATCCATGACTTTCTCAAACATCGAGACATGACATGCTTATTAGTAAATCCGGAAGAGGAACCACCGTATAATGAAGTCCAAATTTTAGGAAGTCTTGACGAATTTCTTCTTCTAACAATGCACAAGATTTCTGTGATGGGATCCGCCTCAGCGCAATCATTGAAGGATGCTTCTAATGACAATATCACAGTGGGTGGATGGAGCAATCGACTAACTGCTCTTCTTGCTTACCGCATGGTCTTACGCGAAAAAATAAGGAAAACTTGGAAATATGAAACACTCGGAAAGGAACAAAAGCCATGGGATTAGATTTTATAAGAGATAAGAACCAAAAATACGTGCAGACAAGAGATTCAAGTCGTTCGATGACTAATATTTCCGACCTGTTGAATCGAATGAATCCTGATCGCGTTCGTGAACTTTTCGGAGCTGATTTACGCGATAAGTCCATCCACCTTGAGCCTGGGTTTAGAGCGCTTGTTCGCTTCGAATCCGAGGCTAATGCTACGATTCACCAAAATGGATGTATTATCGGGGATCTTAATTCTACTGATGCCAAAGAACTTGCAAAACGATTGCAGCGAAATGGCAAAACTTCCGGTATGTTAGAAGTTTTAATTCACGAAAAGCAGGACATATCTGGTCATTTTAAAATTACGGCTGCGGAACCTCAAGATTTAAAGGAGTAAGACGATGTCACTAAGAACTAACCCTGCTCCTGTTCCAAGATCGTGCAATGAATGCGCATACCATAATATTTGTGGAGGTTGGGACGATGAGCGCTTCAAAGAGGGCTGCTTTCAAAAGTGTGCAGATTGTTTCTCCGAAACATGCGACTACACTTGTCCAGTGAATCCGACTCTTTTTGTGAAATCAGTAGAAGAGGTCGGGGGACTTGGAAGACTACCTAATAGATTAAGTTCTATTGGTATAGGCGAAGCCAATCTTCCAAGTTACATTCCACAGATCGATCATGGAGCAAGCCGTCGTTACGTGCTCAGTGAACCCGTGGTTTCCATCCCATTCAATCGCCTTTGTCGAATAAGTCGTAGCGGACGTATACAACTGATTCACAGAACTCGTGAATCACTTCTGCGTAGTTTCAAACTCGCGAACAATACCCGTATCATCATCACATGCGTTACGAAGGATCATTGGATTGAAGGACTATACCAAGCACGTAAGGAAATTCTTCCACTCGTTAAAATACTTGAGCCGATAGCTGTAACTGTTCCTAACTTTTCGTTTGTACGTAATAGCCCAAGAACGAACTCAGTCTGGAATCAAACCAAAGGATTCAAGTTAATAGAAGATATGACAGATGAAAAACTTCCTGTTGTCCCTCACCTTCAAGCCCAAACATCGCGGGACTGGTCGCGCTTAGAAGAGCTTTTTAAAAATTTTCCACACGCTCAGCATGCATGCATGGAATTTCAAACTGGGCTTAATAGGCAAGACTCCAAATATCCTAGTAGGGAGATTTACAAAAAACACTTTCAAGACTTTCAACAGTCAACAGGAGGACGCGTTCATCCAATTGTTCTCGCGGGTTATCGAGAAGTCGATTTCCTCAAAGAGGTCTGCCCGTCATTTTCTATTATAGATGCGAATGTTTTCGTGAAAACCGTGAACCGACAAGTCGCGCATTATTCTGGCGTTGGTCGTCGTCGCTGGGGTCGAGCGAGTTTCGCTGAATCTCAGGACCTTTCTCAGCTGCTCCAATCCAACATATCGAAAGAAAGAGATTTCTTCCTTAGAAACACCGGAATGGGAATCGACGGTAAACCTCTCAATCCTCTATTGCTGCCCGCCGCCTGATTTCAGGATGATTTCATATCCTGTAACTATTTCCCAAGCTTCGTCGCCATGCACAGATGCAAGAGGTTTTCCGACAAGACTTTTCCAATGTTTACTGGGTAACCATTGCGGCCAATTCACATCAAAAACATAATCGTCCACAACAGCGACCCAATGCGTATCGGCTAGAAAACTTCCTCGGTAGCTTTTTTTAGGGTAATTAGAGACTCTATGCAAAAGTGCTAATCCCTGCGGTGGGATTCGACCCTGATGTTTCAGGAAGTTGGCTCCCAATTTTTTAAGACATGTCTCCATCATGCGGCGATTTATCCATGAAGATTTTATGCTGGAAGTAACTGCAGACACACGATCTGGACAAAAGAAAGCGCCCAGAGCCGCAGTTCCGCATGAAGACCAACTTGCTTGATCCGGGCGAGATTTATCTAGATATGCTGTAATAGCGGCATCAGCTCTCCAATACCCATCAACGGCTGGGTACACTGTTTCTCGAAGCTTCGTTAAAACCGGCTCAAAATTGAATGTTTGCATCGATTAAATATAAAGAAAACCGTAATGAAAACTTTGCTATAAAGTCAAAATTTCGACAAGACATTTTTATAGCAAGTCAGAATCAGCGCGATGCTAAAATTGCCAAAAATGGCTATTTCTCGCCAATATTGTGGATTGGCAGTTTAGGATCTGATTTTGACTCATAGATCTGGCTTTGGTGGGGAAGTCCTCCACATTACTCCCTTATACCGCTAACATGTAGCCAGCGAGCCAAGTTTTGTGGGATCACAATCGCTCAAAAAATTTGAGAATATTAGACATAACCATGATTATACCCACCGATCGTGTCGATGGGTGCGATTTTGAGAATATCGAACTTTGATATTTTGTAGTGATTCCTTAGCCAGTCAGCGAATGAATGCCTGCTTTGCTGAGATTCGAGTTATCTTCGAAGCCGCTTAAAATCATGATTACATGAGGCTGCTGAAAGATCTCATTGAATGCGATGCCTTTGCGAAGTATCTCAACGATCTAGAAAATGGTGACGAGCCTAGCTAAGGAAAATACCATGGCTCATCAGTACCACTCTTTTTCATCACTTTCTAGAGAAGGGACGTGAAAATCGACTCCACTCGCACTTTCCGTGACTACCTTACTGATTATTAATCCAAGGCAAAAAATCAAGAGTGGAAGCTATTGTGCTGCTTCTCGGTATTTACGCGACAAAGCTGACTGCGCTGCCGAATACCAACACAATCGATGCGAATTTGAACGAATACGCCCTGTTCGATGAACTGAAGTCGACTATTGATAATCAATCAAAGACTACTTCTACGCGAAAGAAAGCAAGACGCTTTCGCTCGCTAAAGTTTAAAAAAAGCGAAAACTTACTTCGTGATTTTATTAATAGAGCTGGTTTCAAACTAACCAGTATTCAAAAATTAGCGTAAGTCTATGATCAAAAAAGTTAAAAGTATCAACAATATGGGTGTATTCGACGGCTACCGATGGCCGACCGGAAGCACACTGAGTGAATTCAAGCGCTTTAATATTATCTACGGTTCTAACGGGTCGGGCAAGACTACGCTCTCTCGGCTTTTTCAACATTTAGTATCGGGAGTATGTGAGCCCTTTCCAGATCTGAAGTATACACTTGAGTCCGATACTGGAGCGAAAAAAGAATCAAACACTGGAAGTATCCCTATTCGCGTATTCAATGCGGACTATGTCCGATTAAACATCGGTGAAATTGAGGGAGAGCTAATTCCCATTTTCATAATTGGGGAGGATCAAAAAGAGTTACAAGCCCAACTTGTTACTCAAGAAAAAGAGCTTCAATTACGTAAGGAGAATCTTAATGAGCTGACTGATAAAATCGAGGTCCTAGAAAAAGCTAGAGGCAAGGAGTTTACTAGTATTGCCAGCCAAATTGGTCTCGCGACTAAAGGTCTCACTTCCAGAACCTACAGAAAGCCACAGGCTGAGTCTGCATACAGCAAAATCACCGAATTCAAAATTTGTAGCGAAGAGGAGCTGATAAAGCTGAGCCTCACTGCCGAGCAAAAGCAACTCGATAACATCGATGAGATTGAATTGGATTCAATTGAGTCTGAAGTGGCCGCCATTTTGATAGACTCAAACCGGTTGCTAGCGGCAACAGTAGAGGCAATTGTGATTCCAAGGCTCAAAGACAACCCTGATATTTCTCAATGGGTTGAACGTGGTATTGCGCTTCATAATCCAGAAAGTATGTGCGAGTTTTGCGGACACACTGTGACGGAAGATCGACTTAAATCTCTAGCCGCTCACTTCAACGATGCCGACAAGGCTCTAAAGGATCAGTTGCAGAATCTTATTTCCGAATACGAGAAAACTCTACAAGAGCTTCAAGGCATATCATTGCCATCTAAATTGCAGTTTTTTGATGAATTTCAAGAAGACTTTGAAAATTATAACACTTCGCTTTGCGAGGAAATCAATGATCTAAAGAAGTCCCTCAAGAGCGGTAAAAAAATGGTGGAGAAAAAGATTGGTAGTCGGACCGAAATTATGAAATTCGACATTGAATTGGACTCGACCGCTTTCATTAAAACTCTGGTCCAGATAAACCAAATCCTTAAAAAACATAACGATAAGTCTGAGAGCTTCGAGGAAGCCCGGACTTCAGCATCGGACCAGATCGAGCAGCATTATTTGAGCACGATTCAGAGTGAAATCGAAAAATACGATACAGAACTAGCCAAGTCGCAAGCAGACGAGAAATCAGTTCGTGACTGCAATGCTGAAACAGGGCAGCTATCGCTTGACGATCTTCAAGCTGAGATCAAGCGAAAGCGCGGGCTAATAGCGAACACTCAGAAAGCAGCTGAAGATTTAACGAGGAAGCTTGAGATTTTCCTTGGTAGGAAGGAACTTCGCTTTGACCCAGAAGGCGACGGTTATCGCATATACAGAAAATCGGTTACAGCCCAGGGACTAAGCGAAGGAGAAAAGACAGCTATTTCCTTCGTCTATTTTTCCGTCCAACTCGAAGATCAGGACTTTGACAAAACAAATGGAGTCGTCGTCGTTGATGACCCGATTTCTAGTTTGGACGCAAGCTCGACCTATCAGGCGTTTGCTTTCCTCAAGGAAGCGGTGAAGGACTCCAAGCAAGTATTTTTACTGACTCACAATTACGATTTCTTAAAGTTGCTCCTTAACTGGATTATGAATATTCCGAAAGCTGGAAATAATCGGAGTTGTTTTATGCTGAAAGCAAATGCTGCCTCAGGAGGCGAGCGCAGATCTACTATTGCCCCCCTTGATAAGGCGCTCATGGAAAACGGGAGTGAATATGTATTTTTATTCAAACAAGTCAGAGACTACGTCTGTGATGGGTCCATCGAGAATGCTTACCCGATGCCCAACGTCATCAGGAAAGTTCTTGAACAGTTTTTGGAATTCATGTGCCCAACGGCAGAAAGCACCTACCGCAAGCTTGAGGGCATTGTATTTGATTCTGTTAAGAAGACCGCTCTGAATAAGTATGCCAATGATTTCTCGCATCCGACCGGTAAGGGACTTGATCCATCCTTGGTCGATGAAACAAGAAACAACGCTGCGCACTTATTGGAAATGATTCAAACCGTAGCCCCAATACACTTCGCAAATCTGAATCGGAATTAACAGGCAAGTTGAATCATGAAAAAATCACCACCCACAGAACAAGAGTTAAGAGATGTTACTAGGGGGCTTGTTGAAAACGCACTCCACTGGCTTGGTCGCGCTCTTGATTCATTAAAGAGCCAAAATCAGGAGTTTGATCTTACCCTCTTATACTCAGCAATTAGCTTTGAAGGCTTTGTGAAGTCTTTGGTGATACATTTGCAATGGGAGCAAGTGTTTTTCTCTGTAAAAAAAGCAGAATTCAGAAAACTGAAATCAGGCGATGCACATACGATAGGAATACCCGAAGCGAGAAAGCGTTTGCGGGACGAAATTAAATCCGATTGCACGAAAGAGTTGACTCGCTTCGAGAAGCTTATCGGCCACCGGAACAAAATTGTTCATTTTCATCATCCTGAATTGGATTCAGTTGCAACCTGTAGTCAGATTGCAACTGAGATGCTCCAAGCTTGGAGCGGCTTGCTGGAGCTGAAGAAGAGGTCAGCTTTCGTGGCTTTGTTCGAAGAATTTGAAGGTGAATTTCGAGAGTTCGAGCGTGAGTTTCTTGAGCTTGAGTCTTACTTGACCGCCCAGGAGAGCAGAATCCATGAGGAATATGGCGGTAGCTCTAGCTTCGAGGAATGTTCATTCTGCCGGAAGCAGACGTTTCATTACGCTAGCTCTACCTGCTATTTGTGCGATATTCGAGAATCGACTCATGCCGATTACATGGATGGCGATTTTGGGGTTCAAAACGCAGAATGCCCCAAGTGTGGCGGCTACGACACGGTGATGCCTTTGAACGGAGGAGGAGGGCGATGCAAAGAGTGCAAAGTGTTCTTTGAAGTTTTTGGTGTCTGCGAATATTGCAGTGCGAGCTATGTTCAGGAAAAAGGTGAACCGGAGGACATTCTTGATGAAGACCAACATAGCACGGCATTTTTAGGGTGTGGTCAAAATGACTGCCGCGGCTCACTAGGAAGAGCGATGGAACAAGATTAAGTGATAAGAAAGATCTAGTCTTATAACCTCCACAGGCTGAAGTCGAACGACGGCGACTCTCTGTGATTCGGGTGCTCCTTTTGGCGGAGGAGACGGTTCTCCTCCAAGCGGCACTGCGTTGCCGCCTCCACCTCACAGCGGGCACTGCCCGCAACGCCCGATCGAAGGACGAAAACAACAGGCATGGACACCGGTGCGTCCGTCTCACCGCCCTCCGCTATCGCTATCGTCGGCATTGCCATTCCCACCCGTGTCCCCGCGGTATCATCACCACCAACGTAGAATTCAAAAGGTTGCGCGGAATGTCCTCCGCTTGTGCTCTGGCATACCGCCAAATCGAATCCCAATATCCAAGTCAAGCCATCGGCAGCGGCTCGCCGTCCGATCCAGGCGCATGGGCGGCCAGTTGGAATGGCATAGCCAATCCCATCTGCCAAAAAATGACCGCCCCACGCCCTGCTCTGCCGTCGACCGCAGCCCATGGCTCGGCGCGAGTGAACCAACCGCCTAAAATCAAAAGCGTAAACCGACAGACTCGCCCTCCGCTCCCGCTTCGTTCGAGACTGTCTCGATATTCTTACACATGAGTGAAACAAAACCCTTCACGAATCCCACCCACAAAACCCAACCCAACCCAGTCAAACCTTCCAAGTCTACTGGGCGCGCACCAACGGTGGCATCGAGCGCGCCGGCGAGCTCGGCACGCCTGATGCGAACCACGGAGAGAAAACCAGCGGGATCGGCGGGCCAACCCCCAGACAAAAGGAGAGGCATGGCCCGCCGCCCCGGATGTTTTTAGGGAGCAGAGATTCAAGATCAAGAGATTGAGGGGAGGGGACTGGGTGGACGGGAACGCTAGGAACAAAGGTTGCCAATACAACTATCGAATCACGAAATGTCATTAGGATTTGCAGGATCACCAGGGGCAATCGGGGGATCAACCAGATTCTCATGATGCGACGGATCGAAACCGAAACCAGAAACCTCTTTTTGAACATCTTCCCACAAAGAATTGACAGCATCCCTGAGGCTTTCAGGCATTACCCTGAGCAATTTCTTAAACCTATCATATTCCATCAGCTTCATCATAACGTCGATGCATTTAGCGACCAAATTCCCTAAATATTGGTCACGCGCCATCGGTTTATCGGATTCCTTTTGTCTAGCTTTCGATTCTTTTTTGAGAAGATCCTTAACGCACGTCAATTCCTCGGCCTTATCCTTGAGTGCTGCTTCGGCCGCCTCCTTCTCCGCGACCGCCTCGCGTGTCGCCTGTTCAGCCGCTAAACGCTGAGACTCCAACTCCTCGGTCTTATCCTTGAGTGCAGCCTCGACCGACTCCTTCTCCGAGACCACCTCGCGTGTCGCCAGTTGAGCCGCGCTCACCGCCTCATCCGCCTCCCGTCTCACATCTGCGACTGTTTGTTCAGCGGCCAAACGCTGAGACTCCAACTCCTCGGTCTTATCCTTGAGTGCAGCCTCGACCGACTCCTTCTCCGAGACCACCTCGCGTGTTGCCAGTTCAGCTGCGCTAACCGCCTCATCCGCCACCCGTCTCACATCTGCGACCGCTTGTTCAGCCGCCAAACGCTGAGACTCCAACTCCTCGGTCTTATTCTTGAGTGCAGCCTCGACCGACTCCTTCTCCGTGACCGCATCGCGTGTCGCCAGTTCAGCCGCGCTCACAGCATCATCCGCCGCACGTCTCACTTCTGCGGCTGCTTCTTCAGCAGCCAAACGCTGAGATTCCAACTCCTCGTCCTTTTTCTGTAGCAGCAACTGCGAATTCCGCACCTCCGCTGCCAATTTTTCCTGATCCATGCGACCCACCTTGCCAGCGGCACCAGCGGCGTAGCGCTTCTCCTCGTTGGCAACGAATTCCTCAAACCCTTCTTCGACAAATTGCTTGCGCCCGGCTTCCACTAACAATTCCTCCAAGACGGCATCGGCCTCTGCGTTGAGAACCCAATCCCCGGGCGCACGCCCCTGCGCGGTCATCGCTTTAGACTCGGCCTTCTTCAACTCGGAATCGGTCGGCACACACCATGTCCTGCAAAGTCGCTCGAAGGCCAGTTGCGAACGCTTCCATGCGCGTAGCCCCGGACCGGAAGAATTCAAATTTAGCGCGGTTCTGCGGTAACGAGCTCGTTCCGCACCCTTTCCTTTTTGGTAAAGGACACGCTCAAGACCGCTATGCCAGAGGTTCCAATGGGGTAAATCGCTATCGAAATGCACAGAAAGCCCAACGACCCGCCGCCCGGTGACCCGCTCAAAGGCTGCAACAATGCGCGGAGCCGAACGCTCCATCAAGTCGCGCACCTCGTCCTTGCGGCCGTCAGCGACCATTTTGGACATGGCACGCGCCAACGCCGGATGCGAATTGATCGTGAAACGCCGCATCTCATACGTTGACTTCACCTCACGTGATTTATTTTTGGGATCTTCTGGCTCAAATCCGGCGATGTCCTCCTCTTTATCCAGCAAATCCGCCGACAACTCACCCTCAATCAACTTCACCTTTGTCGAAATGGGAACCGCCTTCCAATATCCCCTCTCATCCGCCCCTGTTCCCCAGCAGTGGTATCGATCCGTTTCATCCCGAACCACGCGCAGCATCTCTTTGTAGGATTTCGGGTCTAAGCGTTCCAAAGCCAACTGGCGGTTCGTATGGCTAAACGAGAGCGGCGGTGCCGGAGGACCAAGCGAGTCCTCCTCACTCTTCCGACCGCGCCGTGACCGATTCTGGGAACGACAAAAATCACGATATGAGGCCACTTCCGTGCCTGCGGAATAGGAAGCCATCGTTCCGCTTATTTCCCAGTCGTCCGGCTTCAAGTCTTTGGCTCGAACTTCAGGAATACCGCCGAAGAAATAATAAAGCGCCTCGTGTTTTCCAATGGCCGAGAAATCGTTTTTGAAAGCGAATTCTCCACCTTTGGGAATGCTCAACCAATCCATACCCTGGCGACGCCCGAGCGCGAGTTTGTCTTTTTCGTGTTGCCACGAACTCACATCGTCATGCTCGATCGACTCGTCACTAGGTCCGCCATCTAATCCCATGTGGGTATTATTGACCTAACTGCAATCAATGTCAAGTTTAACCCACCATACCGTGGCAAGAGATAAAATGGATACTCACGCTACGCGGAGTAATCCATTTTAATCACTTGTCCTCCGGAGGCCGCTACGAATGCGCGGAGCAGGTTGCACCCCTGTCGTCACAGGTTCCCGCACTGAGTCCAAAATCAATATTTTTTGACTCAGGTTATCGCCAGCCACTCATAGCGAGGACTGGCACAATAGCACCGCCCTCCGAGCCCTCCGAGCCCTCCGAGCCCTCCGAGCCACCCGAGCCACCCGAGCCACC
>CAMCYT010000009.1 GCA_945885485.1 Prosthecobacter debontii | reverse complement strand
AATCCGTGGTTCAATTTCTCCCTTTCGTGGTCAAACCCATATCAACCCAAGCAACCTTTACTCCATTTCGAGTAATTCGTGGTTCAAAAGATATCAACCTCAGCGATTCCAGACGTTTCGGCAGGCGAGATTCAGGGTTCGACTTATGAAATCTTTGATGGCAGATTCCCCGAACGCGCCGTGAAATTTTCCATCATCATCTTTTTATTCGCAGGTTCCATGCTGGGCATGGGTCGCCAGATCGAGCGTATCTGGACGGACGATCAGGGGCGGAATACCAAAGCCCTTCTGCTCCGTGTGGAAAACGGCAACGCGATCTTGCAGCTGCCGAATGGCAAAGAATCCCCGTTTCCAATCGCCAAACTTTCCAAGGACGACCAGCTATGGATCCAAAACTACAGTCAGGAACAAACCAAAGCCACACCTGAAACAGCGGCGGAAACCAAACTCAATTTCGAAGATCCATGGCCGGAGCAGGTGAAATTCAAAGGCGACCCTGAGATCCTTACGGTCAAGGAAGATAAAGACAGTAAAACGTTCGTCTATGAGTCTGCAAACTATCGCTACAACTGCGATGTGCGGCTGGGCAGCTCGGTTGTAAAAGGTTTCGCGGTGTTATTTGAAACCACCCACCAATGCGTTAGAGAATTACCTCTTGCCGTGAATGGCGGTGCAAAAAAGGAAGGGAAGTATGAGATCTTCCTTTTTGAAAACGAAAAAGATTATCACTCCGCTGGCGGCCCTCCTGGCAGCGCTGGTGTTTACATCGGCGGCAAAAACATCGTTATGGTTCCGCTGACCAGCCTTGGAGTGAAAAAGGCCGGAAGCGGCTACGTCTTAGATCGGGAGAAATCCTCCAAAACCCTTCCTCATGAACTGGTGCATCAACTAACCCCAAATCCTTACTATGCGCA
Organism: Prosthecobacter debontii; assembly: GCA_945885485.1. GTDB lineage: Bacteria > Verrucomicrobiota > Verrucomicrobiia > Verrucomicrobiales > Akkermansiaceae > Luteolibacter. The sequence goes on along the minus strand of CAMCYT010000009.1, from coordinate 21,857 downwards.
GGGCTCGATGGGATGGTTCACTGAAGGTCTCGCGGAATACGTGGCTGTCACGCCGTATTTCAGTAGCGGAATGTTCAATATCAAAGGTAATTCAAAATCGATTATCGAATACGCTACAGCCTTCGGCAAAGACGGCACAGGTGGACGCGGATTGGGAGATAAAATCAATCTAGGACCACTCAAAAACTTCATGCTTCAGTCATATACCAGTTTCGTCGGAAACTCCCAAGTGAACTATGGCTGCGGGATGTTGATCACGAATTATTTTTTCCACATGGATCGCGATAAAGACGGTGCGAGAATCAAAAAGTTCCTCAAAGCACTGAGGGAAGGCAAACAGGGAGACGCAGTTCTTGAAGTTTTGTTAGACGGACAAACTTGGTTGGAACTGGAAAAAGACATCGCCAAAGCGTATTCGAGTAAGGGCGTCAAATTCACTTTCACGGAATAAGTGCGATGTCTGAATTCCCATCGATTTCCAAACTACCCACCGTGCCTGCCTTGCCGGGACTCTCTCCGCAAGAGCTCTCGGAATGGCTTGCCGGAAATCAGGAGCCCGCGTTCCGCGCTAAACAAATCCTCGATTGGGTTTGGAAAAAAAAGGTCACCTCGTTTGACCAAATGACCAACCTCTCCGCCACGTTGCGGGAAAAGCTCGCGACTTCATTTCGCATCACCGCGCTCACCCACGCGAAAACCCAAGGCAGCGAAGACACCACCCGCAAGTTTCTCTTCAAACTCCACGACGGCCGTTACATCGAATCGGTTCTCATCCCCGCCAACCCCGCGCTCTACGGTGAAAAATCGGATCGCCGCACGCTCTGCGTTTCCTCACAGGTCGGCTGCGCTTACGGCTGCAAATTCTGCGCATCCGGCCTCGCCGGTTATACGCGCAACCTCGACGCCTCGGAAATCGCCGGCCAAGTCCTTGCAGCCGAACAAATTTCCGGCGAACGCGTGGACAACCTCGTGTTCATGGGCATGGGCGAACCCATGGCGAATTTCAACAACCTCATGGCCGCGATCGCGCTTATCACCGGACCCGAAACCCTGCACCTCGGTGCGCGACATCTCACAATTTCCACCTCCGGCCTCGCTCCACAAATCCGCCAGCTCGCCGATCATCCGCAGCAGATCCGTCTCGCGATCTCCTTCCACGGTGCAACCGATGAAGTCCGCAACCGCATCATGCCGGTAAACAAAAAATACCCAGTGGCGGAATTGTTAGATGCGCTCGCGCACTGGAACTCCACCAAAAAGCAAAAGCTCACCCTGGAGTATATTCTGATCAAAGGCGTCAACGACGACCTAGCACAAGCCGCCATCCTCGCTCGCCACGCGCGTAACATTTCAGCTAAGGTAAATCTCATTCCCTACAATACCGTTGAGGGTTTGGAATGGGAACGCCCCGCACTCTCCCACTGCCGTGCGTTCCAAGACGTTCTGAAACAAGCCGGAGTCACCGCAACCCTGCGCATCGAAAAAGGCCACGACATCGATGCCGCCTGCGGTCAGCTTCGCCTCAAACAAGAAACCGCTGAGGGGATCGTATAGGAGAGCCGGTCTGCGACCGGCTGGATTGACGATTGATGATTTACGAATGTTGATTTTTGATTTGGGCTAGCGCGCCACACTCCATCAAATGAGGTTTAAAACCTTGAATGGCACAAGAAACCGCTGAGCGGATTGTATAGGAGAGCCGGTCTGTGACCGGCTGCATCACAGAAAGATCTCGCGCAAAGTCGCTAAGACGCAAAGGAAGAGTATCTCAAGCCTCACTCCAAATTTACTCACTAACTGACATATCAAGCCCAGCTCTGCGTCCCTCGGCGACCTCTGCGACTCCGCGGTGAAAAATTGAAACCCTACCACTGCGTCACAGTGCATTGACAGCCATCTCCATATTGCGGAGGGTGCGCTTAGTAATGATTTTCAAAAGCATCTGCAGAGACGTCGGGATCGGCGCAAATTCGTATGTATTGGATGCCGATGGCGTCAGAGTGATCCTCGATGCGGGAATGCATCCGAAAGAAGAAGGCGTGACCGCGAAACCCCGTTACGAGCTGATCGAAGACGATACCGCAGAAGCGATTTTTGTCACCCATTCGCACTTGGATCACGTCGGGACCCTGCCGGTTTGCGTAGAGCACCAAAAGCGTGCAAAAGTTTTCCTCACCCCGGAAGCCGCCGAGCTTACCTGCGCGATGCTGCACAATTCGGTCAACGTGATGGAAAGCAAACGCACCGAGTTGGGAATTGTCGAATACCCGTTTTTCGTGCACGGTCAAATTGATCGAATGAAAGGCATGCTCGAGCGCCGCAATGTCGGACGAAAATTCGATGTCGACGATGCAGGAAAACTCAAAGCGGAATTTTACGATGCGGGACATATCCTCGGCTCGGTAGGTGTGATGTTTGAGGCGGAAGGCAAAAAAGTTTTCTACACGGGAGACGTAAATTTCGAAGACAGTACCTTGCAGAAAGGCGCAGTTTTTCCGGAAGAACAAGTCGATGTGCTGATTGTGGAAACCACCCGTGGTGAGCAAGCGCGGCGAGCAGATTACTCACGACGTGCAGAGGAAAATGAATTCGCAGAGGCGATCAATCGGGTGTTAAAACGTGGTGGATCGGCGCTGATTCCCGTGTTCGCGATGGGTAAAACCCAAGAGGTTTTAGCGATGCTTCAACGTTTTAAAGAAGAAGGGCTGATCCATGAGAAAGCACCAGTCTACATCGGTGGACTCAGCACCAAGATGACTACGATTTACGATAAGTTTTCCGATGTCTCCCGCCGTAACCGACGCGGCTTTAAATTCCTGACGGACATGGAACTCGCTGGCGGCAACAAGAAGCGCGTAGGTCCCATCCCTTTCAATAACGGCTGCATCTACGCGCTCTCCAGCGGGATGATGAGTGAAAAAACCGTTTCTAACAATTTCGCCCGCCAAGGAGTATTGGAGAATAAAAAGCACGCGTTGTTCTTCGTTGGCTACGCGGACTCAGAAACTCCCGGTGGAAAAATACGCGCCGCGAAACCCGGCGATATGGTCGAGCTCGATCCCGCTTACCCGCCAGTGAAACTGAACTGCGAAGTCCGGATCTTCGATTTCTCCGGCCACTCCACCCGCGATGCGATCGCTGATTTCGCGGTGCGCGTGAAGCCGAAGAAAATTTTCCTCGTTCATGGTGACGAGGGAGCGATGGCGTGGTTCAAACAGGAGCTGGAAAGTCGCTTACCTGGCACTGAGGTGATTATACCTGAGCCGGGTGTGGAGTTTGATATTTAGTGGGGGTGGCGTCGCCCTCGTCGGCATGTATTTTCTTAACTGCTTGAGAGATTTCCTATTCTAATGCCGACGAGGGCGTCGGCGTTCCCACCAGCGGGACGGCCAGATTGAGGTTTCTTTGAAACCTCCCTGCGGTCAGCGCTTCGCGGATGGGAGGAATGTTTTGTGTTTCACAAAACTCGGCAGTCGAACGTTTCGCGGAGCGAAAGAGTTCGAACGGGCCACCCGCATAGTTAAAACCTCCCTTGCAGGGAGGTTTTAAAATGGTCGGGACGGCCAGATTCGAACTGACGACATCCTGCTCCCAAAGCAGGCGCTCTACCAGGCTGAGCTACGTCCCGTTGCGGGGCGGGGAAATTGATGTAAGCCACGCCACAGCGCAAGACTATTTCTCACATGATGGATTTTTCCTTAAAACACTGAGCCATTAGCTCTTTCTCTCCCCTCTATCCTCCGAGCTCTCCGCTATCAAAACTCACCTTTGAAGGAACAACGCGCGGTCGGGGTTTCGAAGATGACGATCTCCGCAAGGCCGGGGAGATGTGGTGCGAGTTTTTTCCAAAACCAGCCAGCCATGATCTCAATGGTCGGGCTTTCGAGGCCCTCAATGTCATTCAGATAAGCATGATCCAGTTGCTCGAGTAACGGATTCATCGCGTTGGAAATGAGTTTGTGATCATAAATCCAACCGATCGTCGGATCGACTTCGCCCTCAATGGAAATTTCGATTTTAAAACTATGACCGTGCATTTGTCGGCATTTATGATCCTCCGGCAAACTCGGGAGTGTGTGTGCGGCCTCGAATCGGAAATCTTTGGTGAGTCTTGCTTTCATCGCTTGCTGAGAGATTAGCCATTTTCTTCGCGCCAGAGGAAGCCAAAGCTTTGGGCAGTTTTTTATGATGAAAAGAATCCCCCGAAAGCGTAGGTTTTTGCCGTGAACCTTCTCCGCGCTTTTTTCATCCTCACTTCCGCCGCTGTTTTATCCTCCTGCGGAAAAAATGAAATCTCCACAGCATCCGCTTTCGAGAAGAAAGATGGGATGCTGAAAATCTTCGGCGGTGAAACAACGATGGGCTCCGTCGGAGAATTTGAGACTCCTTATGGCAGTAAACGTTTTCCTGAAGAAGCACCGGTCAGAAAAATTCAAGTTACAGGTTTCTGGATGGATGAAACTGAGGTGACGAATGATCAGTTTGCAGCTTTCATCAAAGCGACCAGCTACGTCACCTACGCAGAGCGTGAGGCGAAGATAGAAGATTTTCCCGCAGAAGCTCTGCCTTACTTGCCAAAACCTCCTTTCAACCAAGGCTCTATCGTTTTCTCTCCGCCCAAAGAATTTACCGGCAGCCTAGAAGATCCAAGTTCAGCATTAACGTGGTGGCGCTGGGACACGACCGCGAATTGGCGTCATCCACTCGGCGAGGGAACAGATATTTCCAATATAGGCAGTCATCCGGTTGTATGCGTGAATTTTGAAGATGCATCCGCTTACGCAAAATGGGCTGGAAAACGCCTACCTACAGAAGCCGAGTGGGAATTTGCTGCGCGTGGTGGCTTGATTGGAAAAATATATGTGTGGGGCGATGAGCTCAAGCCCGGCGATCAATGGATGGCTAATACATTTCATGGCACATTCCCGACCAAAGACACAGGCGAGGACGGTTTCATCGGTTCTGCTCCCGTGAAATCCTACGAACCTAACGGCTACGGCCTATACGATATGGCAGGAAACGCATGGGAAATTTGCTCGGACTTCTACGATCCGGAATATCCAAGTAAATGCAAATCGTGCGATCCCAAAGGCCCGGAAACTTGGATCAATCGCACGAGTGGCCGCAAAGGTCAGGGAGCTGCCAACCACGTCACCAAGGGCGGGTCGTTTCTATGCCACATCTCTTATTGCATGCGCTACCGTCCTGCAGCGCGGCATTCCGTAGAAGAAGACTCCCCCGCCAGCCACACAGGATTCCGCTGCGCGAAAGATTTATAAGCAGAGAGTAGAGAGTTAAGATTTCGCCATCAGGGCAGCGACGTGTTTCGCTAACATATCGGCTTCTAAGTTCACGGTGTCGCCGACTTTGGACGCGTGTAGATTCGTGTGCGAAAAGGTATGTGGCGTGATCCAAAAAACGGCCGACTCTTTTTTCAACTCCGCGATCGTCAGTGAAATTCCATCGATCGAGATCGAGCCTTTGGCCACACACAGCCGCTCAATCTCGGGCGGTAAGGAAACTTCCAAAACATGATCTTGGCCGTTTTCTGAAAGCGAAAGAATTTCTCCCACTGCATCGACGTGACCCTGCACAAAATGCCCACCCAAGCGGTCTCCCACCCGCAGTGCGCGCTCCAGATTGACGATGGATCCAGCTTTGAGATTACACAAAGAAGTGACCCGTAAAGTCTGTGCCAATACATCAAATCTGATCGAAATCTCGTTGAGCTCCGCCACAGTTAAGCAGCATCCATTCACCGCAACCGAATCACCTAGCTGCAAGTCCGCCGCGAATGGAATAGATAAGTTTAGCCACGCCTGCTCACCGCGATTCTCCAGTGAAACAACTTTTCCCAATGATTCGACAAGACCGGTGAACATAAAATCGGCAAATAAATAATCGGACGCATCCTGATCGTCCACGCAAAGACTCATCCCACATCGCTCGCCTGCTGTCACCCACGGATTCATTCATCAGGTAAATCCCGAAAAAGAAGTCTCTGATAAAAGTATCAAGAGAGTCGAATTGCGCCCCGCTCCACCACTTGCGTGGCTTATATCCCCCCCGGGAAACGGGGCACAATTCGAAATTTTTTGTGGGTTTATCTAGAAAATCTAAAAAACACCCAGCGCGTTGCCGCATGTATGAATATGTCGCTCAGATTTGATATTTCGTCTAGCGGTCACTCTTTGAAATCTGTTACCCAAAAGATATCAAATTAAACCTAAGCTTCTTAATTTTAAGCAAAAAAACTCACCTACTTTGGTTGAGTTTAGAATCCAAAATGGCAAAATGTGCGCCGTCCCGACCAATTTACATTGATCGTTTTATCCCCCGGGAATCGGGGCGCAATCGGAAATCTGTTGTGGTTAGCTCAAAATACTTCGAGAAAAACCCAATCGCCTCGCAGCGACAGTGAGAGAATCACACTAGAATCCAATCTCGTCTGGATCTTGTTTATGAATAGCTGTAACCAAATGATCATAGATATTTTGATGACCATGATCTCATTCGAGCTTTTGATCCTTCGCATCATCGCAAGCGTGATAAAACCACCAAGCGTTCTAAAGTATAACAACGACTTCTCGACCATTTTAGATCTTATCAACTTTTAGAATCATGACTCAACACCGCTTCCCTCTGCTTGCCATGATCACTCTGAGTTTGGCTTCTGCTGTGAATGTTTCGCAGGCCGAGATCTCATCCGAAACAAAGCTTTTCTACTATCGCCCCACCGAGGCTGGAAAACCCGAGACATTTGCATACGACGTCGCTATCTACGGCGGCACCCCCGCTGGTGTTACGGCTGCGATTCAAGCAGCGAAGTTAGGGCGGAAAGTGGTTCTCATTTCCCACAACCAGCACGTCGGAGGCATGACCTCCGGTGGATTGACCGCCACAGACGTCGGCAAGGAAGAGACCATCGGCGGACTGGCTTTGGAGTTTTACAAACGACTCGAAAAAGTGGTCGACTACAGCCCATCCGAAGCCGAGACGCTTTACCGAAAGATGCTCGATGAAGCTGGGGCCTCCGTCATGTTTGACAGCTTTTTAAAATCGGTTGAAATGGCTGATGGGCGAATTGCTTCCATGACCCTCGAAACGGGCAAAACCATCAAAGCGGCAGTGTTTATCGACTCCACCTACGAAGGCGATCTTCTGGGAGCCGCTAACGTTTCTTATCAAATCGGCCGCGAACCCTCTGCTGCCTATGGTGAATCTCTAAACGGCCAATGGCAGGATGTTGATTGGAAAACCGTCTATCAGTTCTGTGGATTGCCGGTAAGCCCCTACGTCATTCCGGACGATTCAAAATCCGGATTGCTCCCGGGAATTTCCGCAGATCCATACGGCAAACTCGGCGAGGGAGATTACCGGGTACAGGCTTACAATTTCAGGATGCGTCTTTCTAACAAAGAAGGAAAAATTCCGTTTACGAAACCGAACGATTACGATGCGGGACGCTACGCCTTGTTGGCGCGGTTCATGAATGCGAGTCCTGATATCAAATGGACTTTGAATTACACCATCAAGCCAATGACAGATGGACCTGTGCAAATGCGCAATGGCGACAGCAACAACGCCGGCAGCATGTCATCTAATTTGGTAAACGGCAGCAACCGCTGGCCGGATGGAACGTTTGAACCGGTATCGTTTGAAAAACTCCCGGCACCGCGCCGTGGTCTCAGTGTTCCACTTAAAGAACTCTATCAACTCCGTGAAAAACTTTTTCAAGAACACGTCAGCTACCAACAAGGCTACATGTATTTCCTCGCGAATGATCCGCAAGTTCCTGAAGACCTGAGGAAACGCGTGAACACATTCGGCCTGTGCCCCGATGAGTTCAAAGAGACCAGTCATTGGCCGCACCATCTGTATGTCCGCGAAGGACGTCGCATGGTTTCTGAATACGTCATGACTCAAAACGACTGCGAAACCAAAACCAGCGCGCCCGATTCGGTGGGTCTCGGATCGTACAACATGGACTCGCATCCATGCCAACGCACCATCGTCAAAATCGGCGGCAAAGATGTCGTTAGAAACGAAGGCGCGTTCGGTCACAAATGCAAAAAGCCTTACCCGATTTCCTACCGATCCATCGTTCCGAAAAAATTTGAATGTTCAAACCTGTTAGTTCCAGTCTGCCTTTCCTCCTCCCATGTTGCCTATGGATCGATACGCATGGAACCCGTATTCATGATACTTGGGCAGAGCGCGGGACTCGCAGCCAGCATGGCTATCGAGGACAAAATCCCTGTTCAAGATGTGGATTACGAAAAACTAAAGCTCAGACTCATTGAAGCGGGTCAGAAATTGCAGACTGATTAGTTTACAAATAAACGAATCATATGCAGGCAAAGATTGACCGTAGGGCGAGTAGGGCCTAGCCAAAGTGCGTGGATGCACAGTTTGGAGCGATAGGTTTGCCTTTGATTGGTGCGGCGTTGCATCCAATTCTTGGAGTGATGGTGCAGCGCGCCTCTCGCTTGGGCGCACGGCTTCCAGTAATGTTGGGTTGCGCGAACTTGCTGACCTTTGTGATTTTCGCTCTCTATCTGAACCCCAATTTCAGCGCACCTTTTCAGCGCTATGATGCACTGGCGATTTTCAACGGCTTCCTGTTTTTCTGGGGGCAATGGTTTTCCATCCAATCCGTGCGTCATGGCGATCTCGTGGTGCATTCCTCGGCGCTGGGCTTCAAGGTGCTGATGGTGGCCCTACTCTCTGCGAGCGTCGGTTTGGAGAAGGCGGGACCTGGATTGATAGGCGGAGCAGTTCTTGCTACGCTGGCGGTTTACCTCGTCACGGGAGCGACAGTTGAGCGCTTCAAAGCAAACCGTATGACGCTTTGGTTGACTCTGCTGGCGTGCATTTTTTTCGCGACCAATGATTTTCTAACAGGTTGGAAAAGTTTTGAAACAGGAGGAGCAAGATGGCTAATGATCATGATGGCCACTTCTGCCCTACTATCAATTGGCATGCTCGCGCTGCGCTGGCGGGATGTGCGGGCAGCCTTTGGTAAATCAGAAACAGCGCTGCCCGTGATCGGCGCGGGAATCACGCTCGGTGTGCAAGCCTTGCTCGTTAATCTTGCGTTTAGTTTGTTTCATAAGCCCGCGCTCAGCAACATCGCCTACAGCACTCGCGGGGTGATGGCTGTGATTTTTGTCTGGATGATTGTCAAACGCTGCAAAGAACCACTCGGGGCAAGACAGTTGATTGGCGCTATCCTAATGGTGATCGCTCTGGCCTTAGTGCTGATTTGATGAAATCCGTTTCGACTCTCATTCCAACGAACAAGCGAAACCGATTAGATCGCAAGCGGTCATTCAGCTGTTTTCTTTCGTTTGGAGTCGGATTTACTTTTCGGACCCATCTTTTCTAGCGTTTTAGCATCAGGTTCTCCGCCAAATTGTTTCCAATACAACTCTTTCATTGGATTGATTTTAGGCACATTGGTAACGACTTCGTTAACGAGTAATGGCTGCACTTCGGTCCACCCTTGGTCGTAAGTAGAGCGGAGAGAAGCAACAACATCAGGATGTTCGGCGATGACGTTATGAGTCTCGCCGGGATCGGCTTTCAGGTCGTAAAGTTCGGCATTATTCACTAGCGTGAATCGCGAATTTTGGATGGCGCATTTGCTGTATTTCGACTGCTCCGCATTTCCTTTTTCCCAGCGACCCACATGATGCACGAGTGTGCGATCTGGCCAATCGACTTTTGGATTTTTCAGCAGAGACAAAAGACTTCGGCCTTCGACTTGCTTTTGCGTTTCATCGGAAATTTTCGCGCCAGTGATTTCGGTGAGTGTGGGGAAAAGATCAAGATGCGCACTCAGGGCATCACATTCCTCGCCGCCCTTGATGCCACCCGCAGGCCAACGGAAGAAAGCTGGCGTGCGTGTACCTCCTTGATATGCAGTGCCTTTAGTTCCGCGCATTCCAGCGTTGAAAATTTTCACGCCTTCTGTGCCGCCGTTATCACCGCCCAGATAAATGACGAGCGTGTTGTCTGCTATGCCCCATTCCTTGAGCTTCCCGAGCAAGGTGCCGAAGTTGGTATCGATATTTTCGATCATACCAAAAAACTTGGCAGCCTCCTCACTGACGCCAGGCTTACCGAGGTATGATTCATAATACTCTTTGGGTACCACGTGCGGTCCGTGCGCGGCATTGAGTGGAATGTAGGCAAAGAACGGCTTTCCTGAAGAGCGTGTGGCATCCATCCACTTCGTGGCCTGAGTGAAAAATAAATCGGTGCAATAACCCTGAGTTTTTTCCCACTTACCGTTGTGCCAAAGCGCCGGATTGATGTTCGTATTCCCCGGCGCATCTCCGCAAGAGCCCGGATAGGTCTGCCCAATACCACCGCCGCCATGGATGTAAACTTCATCAAAGCCGCGGCTTTCCGGACGATATTGCTCCTCGTCACCAAGATGCCACTTACCGAAGATCCCCGTGGTGTAACCTGTCGTCTTAAGCATTTGCGGCAAGGTGTAGGTCTTCAAACTCATCCGCTCACGTTCGAGAATCGTATGGGTGACACCATTCTTGAATTCGTGGCGTCCACTCATCAGTGCTGATCGACACGGTGAACAAGTTGGGCTCACGTGAAATTGAGTGAATTGCAGGCTTTGTTTTTTAAACGCATCCACCGCCGGCGTATGCATGATGGGATTCCCCAAGCACGCATAGTCGCCGTAACCGACGTCGTCAGGCATGACGAGGATGATGTTGGGAAGCGATGGGGTCGCGGCGTGGAGAAAGGTAAAAAGCGCACAACCGAGAGCGCTCAAGATACGAATGCAAATCGTGTGATGGTTCATTTGGATTTCGATTTTTTACTGGGGTTTTTACCGGTAGCTTTTGAATCAAAGCTAGGGTTCTGCTGATCGGGTAGTGGGGCACTAACGGATTTATGCCAAGCGAGTAGTCCATCCAATAATTCATCGCGCTTGACGATATTACTATTTGCTAGGTCTTTCCTTTCACCGATGTCTTCTTTGATGTTATAAAGTTCTACCGCGTTGTTAGTCGCGAGCTTTTCTCGTCCGCCATCGAGTTGCCATTCTTCAAGAAACAGGTGAAGTTTCCAATCGCCTTTGCGGATCACACTGACTGGGCGACTGCGGAAACCGGTGCGCACATCGAGCTCACGGCCTCGGGTAACTGGATCATCTAGATACCCAGGGAAATGCCAAAAGATGGACTGGCGCTTGAGAACTCCATCTCCCTTGAGCAGTGGAATCAAGCTTTCACCATCGAGCTGCTTCTCTGTCTTTGCACCTGCTGCGGCGAGGAATGTTGGAAAGAAATCCACGTTGACCACTGGCACATCGCACGTCGTTCCCGGCTTCACCACGCCGGGCCAACGAACAATCATCGGCTCGCGGATACCACCCTCGTAATAGCCGCCTTTGTTTCCGCGCAACGGTTCCTGTGAAGACTTTTGAGTGCCGCCATTATCACTTGTGAAAACAACCAACGTGTTTTTATCAAGGCCGAGCTCCTCGAGTTTCTTGAGGAGAATGCCGATGCCATCATCGAGATCATAAGTGCAAGCCGCGTATAGCGGATCGTGATGCTGCTCACCGGGCTTCTTAGCTTCGAACTTTTCCAGCGTGCTCTTCCTCGACTGTAACCCGGTATGGATCGCGTAATGCGGGAGATAGATGAAAAAGGGCTTATCCTTATTTTCCTCCATGAACTCTCCCGCCGCTTTTGTGAGCGAATAAATGCCCTTGGGATTATCGGCTTCTTTCCCGCTCCAGCCGCCTTGGGACTGATGGACGAAATCGAATCCCTGCTCTTCTGGCGACGCTCCGTCTTTTCCATCTAAGTGCCACTTCCCGAATATCCCAGTTGCATATCCAGCAGACTTCAGTGCATCGGCAAAGGTGACGTTCTCCTTAGCTAATCCGCTCTTGTTAGGGATAGGCACCAAGCGCATCGCGGACTTCGATCCTCGATCTGTGCTGCCGACCGCGTAAACGCCGTGCCGCGGCGTGTAATTACCAGAGATCATACAAGCTCGACTAGGAGCGCAATTACCTGCTGCGGCATAGCCGTTCGTAAAAACCATACCTTCCTTTGCCAGTGCATCGAGCACCGGAGTTTCCATGAAATCACTGCCTTGGTACCCCACATCCTTCCACCCGAGATCATCGGCAAAAATGAGGATGATGTTTGGCTTCGATTTATTCTCCGCTGCGGAAAGCCATGAAACAGAAAGAACCAGGTTAAAAAGGATAAAGACATTTCTCAAAACTCTCTTAATAAGCTTCATAGCCGTGAGAGTAACCTTTGAAGTCGCTTCGCCAAGTTTATTGAACAAAGGCCATCACCTCCCCTTTGCCCATGAATCCTTCAAAGCAACCGTGCGGTTGAATACGGCTTTTTGACCAGGAATGTGGTCCTTCGTATCGGTAACGAAATAGCCGTTGCGTTCAAATTGACAGGAGTAATCAGGTGCTTCGTTGAGCAATGATGCCTCGATTTTCGCGGTGACGGTGGTCACAGAATCCGGATTAAGAACGGATAGGAAACCGCCTTCCGCTGCATCGGGATCCTCGACGGTGAAGAGGCGATCGTAGAGGCGGACTTCCGCATCGACGGCGGTTGTGGCGTCGACCCAATGGATCGCTGCTTTGCAAACGACTCCTTCCGGCGAGTCTTTGCCGGTGGTGTCTGGAAGAAGTTTCACGCGGACTTGAGTGATCTCCCCTGCTGCGTCTTTATCGAAGCCGGTGCATTGGATGATCGGGCCGCCGCGAAGACGGACATAGCGATCCGGACCGAGGCGGAAGAATTTTTTCTCGGGAACTTCTTGGAAGTCCTCGCGCTCGATAAAGATTTCCGAAGAGAACGAGACTTCGCGTTCGCCAAAAGATTCGTCTTGCGGGTGATTGGAAACTACTAGGCTTGCCGTAGGTTCTTCGGAGAAATTATCGATGACGAGTTTCAACGGATCCAGTACTGCCATACGGCGAGGTGCGGAGGAGTTGAGGTGATCTCGGATGTCGTATTCTAACAAGGCAACATCGGTGGTGCCGTTGTATTTAGTGATGCCGATGCGTTTGCAGAAATGACGAACCGCAGCAGCGGGATAGCCACGACGACGGATGCCGGAAATGGTAGGCAGTCGAGGATCGTCCCAACCAGATACATGGCCTTCGTTAACAAGCTGCAGCAGCTTGCGCTTGCTCATGATCGTGTAGGTGAGGCTGAGACGCGCAAACTCGATCTGACGTGGCTTGGATGGAACTGGGCAGTTATCCATGAACCAATTGTAAAGCGGGCGATGATTCTCAAACTCAAGCGTGCAGAGCGAATGCGTGATATGCTCAAGCGCGTCCTCCAACGGATGCGCGAAATCATACATCGGGTAAATACACCAAGCGTCGCCGGTGTTGTGGTGATGCGCGTGCATGATGCGGTAAAGCACGGGATCGCGCATGTTCATGTTCGATGAAGTCAGGCCGATTTTTGCACGCAAGACCGCTTCGCCTTCTTTGAATTTTCCAGCCCGCATCGCGGCGAATTTTTCGAGGTTTTCATCGATGGAGCGCTCGCGGAATTTCGATGGCGTTCCGGGAGTCTGAACATTGCCGCGATGTAGTTTGATTTCCTCGGGGCTTTCTTCATCAACGTAAGCGAGGCCGTTTTTGATGAGATGAACGGCGCAGTCGTAGAAGAACTCAAAGTAATTGCTCGCGAAATAGAGATCGCTGCCCCAATCGAACCCAAGCCATTTCACATCAGCTTTGATCGACTCAACGTATTCAGTTTCTTCTTTTTCCGGATTTGTATCATCGAAACGCAAGTGGCACTTCGCGCCGGGATGTTCTTGAGCGATCCCAAAATTCAAGCAGATCGATTTTGCGTGTCCGAGGTGGAGGTAGCCGTTTGGCTCCGGCGGGAAACGAGTGATCGTGGTGGAATGTTTTCCGGAAGACAGATCATCGGCGATGATGTCTCGGATGAAATCGGATTTGGGAGTTTCGGACATGGGTGGAAGTGGAAAATTTTAACCGCGAATGAACGCGAATACCAAAAGAGCTTTAGCGAATCTTTATTTAAAGCGAAGCTCATTCTGTCTAGACGGAGTTTTACGTAGTCAATGAACGCGAATGGAAGAGGAAGCTGCAGAAATTTAGGCTTCGTGCCAGCAGAGGCACGAGTCTAAAGCGTTGGGCGGGGCATATTCGAAATGGAGGATGCGCCGCCTGTTCGGGATACTGCTTTTTCGGGATGAGTGTAGGATCAGCGGGGACATGAGTAAAACATCACCGGGCTGGCATTCGCAGGTGATCGATGAACTGGTTATTTCGGAAATCGATTCCGAGGGGATCCTGCCCAATTGATGGGATCCTGGAACGACCATCAGTGCGCCGTTTTCCGCATGGGTGGGATCGAGATGAATACGGGCTGTGACCATCTGGCTGAGAAGATCGACGGGGGCATGTGCGTGCGGAACCCCGTCTTTCACGGTCCATGGGCCGAATCCTTCACAGGAAATTTCTGCTTTCGTGGCAATGGTGAGATCCTGATGCCAAGCAACCGGCCAGTTCTCTTGTGGCGTTTTATCAAATAATAAGGAACGAACCGTTGAGAGTGGATCGCTAGGAAAAATTTCCCGGAGCTTAGGTGAATTTGATAATTCTCGAAAAAGTTCCGAGCGCGGATTCAGATTCCGAACACACGCAGATCCAGCCTCATTTGCTACCCGATCCGCTTCCTTTCTCAAAGACTCGATTTCATCCGCAGAAAACACACCGCGGTGAATTTCAAAACCGTCTTGAGATAGGCAGCTAGCTCGTTTCCTTTCTGACATGAAATGCAAATCTTTCGTTACGAGAGATAGCATGGGGGTTACGTGCAACTCTCACAACCAAACAAGTCACACAATGTAGTTTTGATCTCATGTCGACTCACAGACCTTCCCAAGCTATCCAATATTTGGACACCTTCTGCACGCTTTTTCCCTTTTCAACTCACTCCCATTCAGCTCACAACTGTTTTTTATTAAAACTCACATGAAACCATTACACACTCGTCTCACCGTCATCGCACTGAGCGCCATCGCCGGATTCTCGGCCCATGCCGCCGAATTAGAAAGCACCACCCCTATCGCCGCCAAAACCAACAGCGAGGCATGGTGGAATGGACAGTGCAAAAGAATCGATGACGACATGACAAAAATGGAGGGTAAAATCGATTTGGTTTTTGTCGGCGACTCGATCACCGCGCGTTGGAGAGGAAATGAAAACTGGACCAAGCACTGGGGTGGCTACAATGCGATCAACATGGGCATCGGCGGCGACCAAACCCAACACGCTCTATTTCGTCTGCAGAACGGCGACTTGGATGGCTACAAGGCAAAGCTGTTTGTCGTCTTGATTGGCACCAACAACATGTGGGCCAAAGACGCCGAGCCAGCGAACGCTGCGGCTGGAGTCAAAGCGGTGCTCGATTTGATCCAGTCCAAACAGCCACAGGCCAAGATCCTCCTGCTGAGCCTTTTACCGCTTGGTGAAAAACCCAATCCGGGTCGTGAGAAGAGAATGGAAGTGAATAAACTGATCTCGAAATTCGCTGGCGGACATGTGGAATACATGGACATCAGCGCCAAATTTTTGGAAGCCGACGGCACCATCAGCAAAGAAGTCATGGGTGACTTCCTGCACCTAGCTCCCAAAGGTTTCGACATCTGGGCGGACTCAATCAGCGCCAAGGTCAAGGAAGTCGTGGCTGAAAAGAAGTAGTGATTTCCACTCAATCCTCAAAAAATCCGCATGATATGGAGCATAAACTCCACATCCGCTGAAATCCGCGCTTTCGCATGAGAGTATATGGGTAGAAGGTGTGCCGCGCGCCATCTACCGGAATGAATCCTATTCGAAACCATCTGATCTTCTGCCTCATCCCTCTCGGGCTGGTTGCCTGTGCCATAAAGGCGCCGGAAAATGCTTCACCTGAAATTCCCGTGGCATGGAAGAATGCCGCGGCGTTTCCCTCGGCATCCGCAAAACGTGATATCAGTCGTTGGTGGAACCACTTCGACGATACCACGCTCAATCACGTCATTTCAGATGGCTTAGCAAACAGCCCAGATATCGCATCGGCCGCATCGCGCATCCGAGAATCCCGAGCTCGGAGAAATGAAGAGGCTTCGTCGCTTTTGCCATTCATCGGTGGATCAACTGCGTCGAATTCTAGTTGGCTAAAAACCCGCGGGCTTTCGGAGGTTTCAGACACGAGATATTCCGCGGATCTCAATGCATCATGGGAAGTGGATTGGTTCGGGAAAAACCGCTCTAGCGTAGAAGCCGCATCCGCAAGAATCGATGCTGCCACGGAAAATTTTAATTCGGTTCAGGCATCGCTTGCGGCTGAGATTGCCACCGCCTACACCAACCTCCGGGCCAACGAAACGCGCATGATGGTCCTTCGAAACATCGTCAAAAGCCGAGAGCAGACCGCCCAGCTCGCGACCTGGCGGCAACAGGCAGGAGAAACGGATTCGCTAGAATCCAGCCAAGCGCTGAGCAGTCTCGAACAAGCGCGGGCCGGAATTCCCGCGTTGGAACAAGCCATCGGTCAGGGGAAAAACTTGCTGTCCTTGCTATGCGGACGCGAGCCAGGCTCACTCGACTCCCTTCTAACATCCGGCAAGTCCACGATTCCTTATCCTGCTCGTAGCCTCGCCATTGGCATTCCGGCGGACACCATCCGCCAACGCCCAGACGTCCGCCTCGCTGGTTGGCAGCTTGTCGCGGCTGTGGCAAATAGCCGCTCAGCCGAAGCCGAGCGCTTTCCCTCTCTCAATCTAACAGGAAACCTCGGGATCACCGCGCTCAGCGCTGGAAAAATATTCAATCCACAGACCACAGGCGCGGGACTTGTCGCTGGAATCACCAGCCCGATTTTTGACGCCGGCCGTATCCGTTCCAATATTGAGGCGCTTGGCGAGGCTCAGGAACAGGCCGTGCAAACGTATCGCTCCGCAGTTCTAACAGGACTCTCCGAAGTGGAGGACGCGCTCATTGCCTGCCGCCGCTCAGCTGAACGTCTTGAAATACTCGAAAAAGCTACCCAGCTAGCCCGTGAGTCCGACCAACTCGCCCGCCAGCGTTACGAGGCCGGTGAAATTGATTTTCTTGCGGTACTCGATTCCCAACGCACATTGCTTGGCCTCGAAGACAGCCTGATTTCATCCCGCACTGACCGAACCACAGCCTACATCCGCCTTTATCAGGGACTTGGCGGTGGCTGGTCGGCCGCATCCTAACCCCTTTCTCACTTCCATCCGTTTCTCTATGCAACAACCAAAACCGAACGAAGACCTCGCTGAAATCGTCCGCGCCGGCGCTTCCAAGCCGATCCGTAAAAACTTCATCATGCTGGTGGTCATCGCCCTCATAGGCGTTGGTACTTGGTATTTTTTCAATCGCAACGACGATGAAAAAAGCGCACCCAACTTCATCACCGAGCCTGTGAAGAAAGGCCGTATCTCACTCATCGTCACCGCCGCCGGCAACCTTGCACCTACCAACCAAGTGATCGTCGGCAGCGAACTTTCCGGCACCGTCAAGGAACTCTACATCGATACGAATGATACGGTTAAAAAGGATCAGCCTCTCGCCAAGCTGGATACCTCAAAGCTCGAACAACAGACCGAGCGCAGTCGCGCCTCGCGCCTCTCGGCTAAAGCACGTGTCAGCCAAGCGGAAGCCACGCTTGCAGAGAGCAAAGCATCTCTCACAAGGCAGGAGGAACTCCTCAAACTCAGCGAAGGAAAAACCCCATCTAAAGCCACCATGGAAACCTCCCGCGCCACCGTTGCTCGCGCCGAAGCAGACTTGGAAAGCGCGAAAGCCTCCGTCGCAGGTGCCGAGGCCGATGTCCGTGCCTTTGAAAGCGATCTAAAAAAGGCCATCATCACATCGCCCGTGGATGGAGTTGTCCTTTCCCGCTCGATTGAGGTCGGACAAACCGTCGCCGCCTCATTCACTGCTCCCACGCTTTTCACGATCGCGGAGGATCTGAAGAATATGGAATTGTTAGTTTCCGTATCCGAGGCGGACATCGGTCGTGTGGCGGTAGGCCAGACCGCAACTTTCAGCGTTGATGCCTGGCCGACCCGTTCCTACACCGCCACCGTGAAAAAAGTCGCGTTTGGATCGGCCAACAATAATACGACCAGCAGTGGTGGATCTAACAACAACGGTAACAACTCTGCTGCTGCCACTGGCATCGTCACCTACAGCACCGAGCTAAATGTCGCCAACGACGACCTCTCCCTGCGTCCCGGCATGACTGCCTCCGTGGACATCGCCATCGAAGACAAAAAAGACATCATGGTGGTTCCCAATACGGCACTGAGGTTTGATCCGGAGGTTGCAGCAACCATCGGCAAGCCGAAAAAAAATGATCGCACCATCGTCGAGACTCTCATGCCAAGCCGCGGACGCTTTCGCAGCCCTTCTGCGCCAAAAAGCGGCGCGCGCACCGAAGAGTCGCATGTTTGGATTTTGAAAAATGGAAAACCTGAAATGGTGATTGTGAAAACAGGCATTACCGACGGATTACGGACCGAAATCACCGGAGACTCACTTTCCGAAGGCGCTCCGATCATCGTCAGCATCAAGCCCCCTGAAAAATCCGAATGACCACGGAAACACTCATCAAACTTCGCGGTCTCACCAAAGTCTACGGCAGCGGAGACGCATCATTCCACGCTCTTCGCGGTGTGAATCTGGACATCCGTCGTGGTGAGTTTCTTGCGGTGATGGGTCCCAGTGGATCAGGAAAATCTACGTTGATGAATCTGTTAGGTTGCCTGGATAGCCCAACCTCCGGCTCGTATAACTTCAAAGGGATCGAGGTGGAAACGCTCAACAAAGACCAGCGCTCGCTGATCCGCCGCCATGCATTGGGTTTCATTTTCCAGGGCTTCAATCTACTTGCTCGCACCTCAGCCTTGGAAAATGTTGAGCTCCCACTTCTGTATCGCGGTTACTCACGCAAAGAACGCCACGATCGTGCGCGCGATGCGCTCACCCGCGTCGGTCTGATCAACAAGGAACGCAATACACCCGCCGAACTCTCCGGCGGACAGCAACAACGCGTCGCCATCGCTCGCGCCATCGTTACTAACCCGGACACGCTGTTTGCCGACGAGCCAACCGGAAATCTCGATTCGAAAACCACCCGCGAGATCATGGAACTGTTAGACCAACTCAACACCGAGCGTGGCATCTCAATCATCATGGTCACCCACGAGGAAGATGTCGCCTCACATGCGAAACGCGTCATCCATGTCATTGACGGCTTGATCTCCGAGGATTCCACCCAACGCACCGCCATCCACTGAGTTATGATTTTTAACGCATTGCTCATAGCCATTCGAGAGATCCGTCGGAATCTGACGCGTTCGTTTCTAACAGTGATCGGGATCGTTATCGGCGTTGCTGCTGTCATCACCATGGTCACGCTTGGCCGCGGCGCGACAGCGAGCGTCAAGGATCAGATTTCAAAAATGGGCAGCAATCTGCTCATCCTCCGTCCCGGTGAAGGCTGGGGTTCTTGGGGTGCTCCGCAGTTCACCATGACCGATGTGGATGCCATCCGCGATCAGGTTCCAGGCATCTCTGGCATCGCCCCTTTCATCCGTACCAATGTGCCAGCCGTCTATCAGGAAAACGACCGCGCCACTGATGTCCAAGGCACCACTGCCAACTATTTCAAGATCGCGAACTGGAACATCGCGCTCGGCCGTTTCTTCACTGAAGAGGAGGTAAAAGAGGCTGCTCCGGTCTGTGTCATCGGAGAAACCATTCGCAAAGAGCTTTTCGGAGAAGGCGTGGATCCTATCGGCTGTAAAATCCGCGCGAAGTCGATTTCCTTCGAAGTCGTTGGCGTTACCGCTCCCAAGGGACAGGGCGGCATGGCCGATGATTTGGACGACAATATCATTACTCCCTACACTACCATTCAGCTCCGTCTAACCGGGCGCGGTGATGGGCGAAACATCAATCAAATCATGATCTCCGCGATGGATGGTTACCCAGGTGTCAACATCGTCGCCGATGTCAGCGCGCTGATGCGTGAGCGCCGTGGGATCGGGCAGAACGAGCAGGACAATTTCAACGTATTCGATTCTCAGCAACTCGCGGAAGTTGTCAGTTCCAGCACACAGATCATGACCTCGTTGTTATCTTGGGTCGCCGGTGTCAGCCTGCTCGTTGGCGGCATTGGCATCATGAATATCATGCTCGTTTCCGTGACCGAACGAACCCGCGAAATCGGCATTCGCCTCGCCATCGGTGCACGCGCTCGTGAAGTGCTGCTACAGTTTCTCGTCGAGGCCGTCACTCTCTCCTGCATCGGCGGCATTTCTGGCATCATCCTCGCTTATGGAGTCTGTATCATGTTTGCAAAAGAAGTCGGAGCGCCGTTCATCTTCGATCTCAAAATCAATGTCATCGCCTTCGTGTTTTCCGCTGCCATCGGCATTGTTTTCGGCTTCATGCCCGCCCGCCGCGCCGCGGGACTTGATCCCATCGAAGCGCTGCGTCACGAGTGAACTGGAAATTCCATATACGCTTACAACCAAGATTCAATTTGGTTTGAAACATGATAGATGCCACACAGGCACTCATGACGCATTTCGGATGCGTTGGGCCAGGCGAATTCGGGCGATAATGGCATTCATTGTTTGGGTCGGAAAGTCAGATACTTCAAGTTCGATACCCGAAGTCAAATGTCTGATAAGGACATTAGGAAGTGATCGTCCATCCTCTCCTCGCGAAATTAGAAGTTCAGTCGCGCCCTCACCGAAGAGCTTAGCGCTCTCGTCATAGGCAACCTTGGTGAATCGAATCATCTCGGTATCGTCTGTCATTGGTTTATGTTGGCTAAATGAAATTCTTGGACCGAATCGTCAGAGGTGTGGCACGGCGGAGAGAGGACTTGCAGAGCGCAGCGAACGAGGGACGTTGCCCGCCGTTGCCACTACTGTCTTGTTAGGCTTCTTCTTCATTCGGATTAGGAGTCACTCTACAGAAGCGGTTCATACTGGGCAGGTATAGAATTGCGATCCATATGGATGGAATCAAGATCGTCCAGATCGGCCGCCACGGGCTAATCGCAAGATGCGGGATGCCCAAGTCAGGAGGCCCGCCATCCCTTCCAAGTCTGTAAACGCCGTTAAAGCCGGAAACGATGAATATGAGCAGCTGGACGGTGATACCGAAACGTGAAATCTGGCGATACTCGCGGATGCGATTAAAAATCATAGGTAAGGCAAAAATGAGCGTAAAGGCGTAAGGGAACATCATGGACGGGCCAGTGTAGGGTAAAAGGCTTCTCCGGAATGAAGGTGGTAACGAACCTAGCGGTGGGTTATAGTTGTAGTCGATCAGCGTCACTACAATGGCAAACAGTAAGTAGGCTATTAGCGCAGCAGGCGGCATGTCGAGGAATCTGCGAAGGGAGTATGCGGTAGGGTGAGATTTCATTTGTAGCCTAACGTAAAATGTGCGCCTACCGGCGCGTTTGAATTGATGTTGAATTGAGATTGGAAAGCTTGTGGCCGGTTGGTGCGTCACGTCTTGTTCTGCTGTCTTCATTCTGAGATGAGCTTGTCGTATTCAGAGTGAGACCCGATCCACAACCATATCATAGCACCTTCATGGCGCAATCCCAGAGCACGATACTGGATACCTGCACGAACAGACCAATACCTGCCAACCTTCTTGAAGTGTAGCGAGGGGTGAAACGGGTCAGCCTTCAAAAGCTGGAAATTCTCGTCCGCGACACTTTGGACGCGCAAAGGTAGCTTATCGTAGG
>CAMCYT010000008.1 GCA_945885485.1 Prosthecobacter debontii | reverse complement strand
GGTGGCAATCACATCCATCTTCGGGACTTTGGATAAAGTCTCCATATCGGTTTTGATGAAATCCCGTGGAAAGTTATGAGAACTCCCCGCCCCTACGATGATTACACGCAAGACTCCTTCAGCTCTTGGCGCTTTGAATCTCAGTCCAGTGGCAGAGGTGCTGTCTGGCGGGAGATCGGAAAAGGCATCGGTCATGTAAGTAAGGATGTCGCGAATATTTTCCGCGCCCATAGCATCCAGACCTTCAGGCATGAGAGAGCGTTGAGTGTTCACGCGGCTTGCGATATTGTCTTTGCGAATCTCCATATCACCGCCTTGGTTGCGAAGATTAACGGTAGCCCTGTTCTCGCTAGTCACGACGCCTGCCAAGGTTTCACCCGTTTTGGTGGTGATGTTCCATTGCCAGTAACTCGGATCGACCTCGCGATTCGGATCGACAATATGAACGAGCAGTTCCGCGGCACCATGTGATCCCATACCTGTGAGTGCCGGGCCTACATTCTTACCCGTTTCACCAAACTTATGACATACCGCGCAGGCAGCAGAGAAAAGGAGCTTACCGTTCTGTGCATTACCAGGCTTACTGACAATAGGGAGGAACGCCGCGATGATATCTTCTTTCGCCTTCACACCAGGCATAAGCTTTTCGACCACTGCATTTGCTTTCGCAGAAACACCTTTATCTGGATGGCTACGGAGACGAGCCACGTCAACGAGACTGATTTGTTTAGGATCGATAGTTCCAGCATCAACCGCATTCAAAAATGCGATGGATGCGGCAGGTCGCTTGATGATTTCATTAAATGCCTGAATCCGTATTTCGGGACTGAGTCCGTTGAAATACTTGATAAGTTTAACAGTTAAATTTGCCTCGCTCACCGTGGTGACAATTACGGATTGAAGCTCCAGTGGTTCAGAGGAGTTCTGCAAAACCATCAATGCTTTATCAGCTGAAACATCGGTTCCTACAGAAACCAGTGCTCTGGCAGCAACGATGCGTTCTGCTAGGTTTGCTTTGGAATCTGCAAGTTTACTTGAAAGCAAATCAATCTGTTTATTAACCGACTCTTTTAACGTGCCCTGTTTGTCCCAGCGATTTATCAACGGCAGGATGAGCGATCCAGTGCTAGGATCTGATAACAAGCCAACCAATGATTCGCTTAACTCCTTATTCAAATCAGGCTGAGCTTTATTATTTGCAATGATCTCTTTGAGAATTGAAGTTCTGACTACATCAACCGAGGAAGGTGCTTTAGCCACCGCATGGATCAGCTTAGCTGCATTTTGATTAAGATCAGCTCTCAGTGCGACTTGAACGAGATTCTGAGCAAGTGATGCGAGTGGCTCAGGCTTCTGCGCTTTAAGGCAGTCGAGAATAACTTCCATAGACTGGCTACTTGCTACTGCGATCAGTGCAGAACGAGACCAATTATCCTTGGCTTCAGCGTATGCAGCAAAAAGTTTTTTGCGATCTTCCGGAGAACCAATTTTCTCAAATTGACGGTATGACTCCATAGCTGCCGAGCCATTTTTTATTTCTAACATTTCTCCACTCTCACGCTGCAAGCGAATAGCTGTCATTCGGGTATGAGAATTGGAACTCATAAATGCAGCTTGAACCGATTGCTGCTTATTTTTATTGATCAAAGGAACTTCAATCTTCTTTGCTTCTTTGTGCTGTATTCTCCAAATACGACCAAAGTAATGATCCCGATCCGGACGCACTGCGGCATTCGCGTTGCCGTGCTTCGGGCCGCGGGTGTCGTTGTGGATCACCGCTTGGTTGTAGAAATCGATCACATACAATGCGCCATCGGGGCCGACCCGGGTCTCGATAGGTCGGAACCACAGATCCTTGCTGCGCATGAACTCCGTATCCTCGCGGCCTTTCTCCTTCTCCGAGGAGTAGGTCACGCCGTTGGGTTTCACTAAATAGTGGCTGACGATATTGATCGTCGGCTCGCCAGTGAAATAGGAGTAGTTCCAGTTCTCCGGCCATGCGCCGCCCTCGTAGATAGCGCAACCCGCCGCCGCCGTGTAGGATCCGACCCAGTCGATTTGCTTGTAGGCCGCTTGTTTCCAATCCATAAGCGGAAAGGTCTTCTGCCCGATGATCATCCCGTGAAAGCTGCTCGTGCCCGTGATCTTGCCCTTCGAGAGTATGCTCTCTGGCAGGACGGTGTGAAAAAGCAAAGTGCCGCTGGTCGGCTGCGTCCAGAAACACTGGCCATCCCTCGTCATGCACAAGCCCCATACGTTACCGCCTGTACTGGAAAACATTTCGATCTCTGTCCCGTCTGCCTTGAAACGCACAACCCCCGAGCCGATCCGAACTTTCCCTTTCTCCGGCGCGCCGAGCGCGGTGACCTCGCCCGCGCTGTAGCCATGCGTCGCGTAAATCCAGCCATCAAGACCCCAGCGCAGGTTGTTGATCACCGCGTGGGTATCGCCGTTGCCAAGTCCTGTATAAAGCTTGGTGCGTTTGTCCGCCACCTCGTCGCCGTTCGTATCTTCGAGATACCAAATGTCCGGCGCGGCGGAGACGATCACTCCGTTTTTATGAAATACTAACCCCGTGGCCAGCTCCAACTTGTCTGCGAAGACATGCTTCTTGTCCATACGCCCGTCGCCATCGGTATCTGTTAGAATACTGATACGGTCCAGAGGTTCGCGCTCGTATTCACCAGGTTTCACAGAGCCACTGTCTTTCCAAACATCCGTGTTCGCCTTGCGTAGCCCGTTCGGATATTCCGGCGACTCCACCACCCACATACGGCCTTTTTCATCCCAATCGAGGTTCATCGCTTTATTGATCAACGGCTCTGCTGCAACCAGTGAAATATTGAACTCCGGATGCACTTCAATCTTCGCCGCCGCCGCCTCGGGTTTCGTCGGGCCACCAACGGGATACCGCAGTGCTTCCTCAATTCCCTTTTGTTTGGATAGCAGTGAATCCGTGTCTTTCATTTTTCCAGCCCATGCGATCCCGCGTAATAGCAGAGCCTCAATCGATTGATGGGAAAAATTCACATACTGATGACCAGGTATGCATACGAAGGCGCGGCGATCACCCGTCTCATAAGTCCATACCTGCGGCTGGATATCATGAATATTCACCGGCTGCCCCTGGGCAAATTTCCCATCTTTGGGTTTCGGCGTATAAGCAGCGGCGAGAATTTTCGCCTCTGGCAACATATCCATGTCGTAGTAAATTTCATCCTCGAGATCAAAATTGGATATCCCTTTGGTGATTGGGTTCTCACGGTCGGTGAAATACAATGACATGTGCCCTTCGCTGAATTTAGTGTGATCGAAGTTCCATGAACCCCCGATCACCGTTTTATACCAAGCAGGATCTCTCGACACTGAGCCTCCATGAATAGCAACGACACCGCCGCCACGTTTCAAATAGGCTTCGAAATTCTCCCGCTCCTCTCCGGTAATGTTTCCTGATTCCGATGAATGAAGGATGACGACATCGGTTTCCGCCAGTTGTTGCTTGGTTGGAAAAGTATTTCCCCCACCGACCTTCGCTCCGCGATCGCTGAGTAGCTTTGTCCAATCCGCAAGGAAGGCAGGATAATCATGGCAGCCAGGTCGATGCGTCTTTTCTCCAGAACGAATGAATATACGGAGAGGTTCTGCGGCATAGGCCATCTGCACACAGAAAAGGAATAGGATTAAGAACTTCATGATGAGTTGGATGAAATCGAAGTGAAATTCAACTTAAGCGGTTACGCTATGATAGCTGACTTTTTATATTATCCAAATATTCGCAAAAAATCAGCTTGAGCCAAGGTTCAATCATCCACCAGAATTTAACTCAAATCCACATTCCAAGTGAAAACAAAACCCACAAACCCATTAGCTGACATCGAGATTATCGGTAGTCGCACTCGGTTTGATGCGGTTTTAGGAACAGCAGCTGACACCAAAGGCTGGCTACGCGGAATGCCGAATTGCCCTTTGCTCGCCACTCACAACATCGCCCACACCGGGATTCTGGAAGCACGCAGCCCGTATGAAATCGTCCGCGTCGTCCAATCAGGAACATTCATGCTGGCATGCCTTGGGGGCGAAGGTGTCGTTTTAGTGGATGGCTCTTGGAA
Organism: Prosthecobacter debontii; assembly: GCA_945885485.1. GTDB lineage: Bacteria > Verrucomicrobiota > Verrucomicrobiia > Verrucomicrobiales > Akkermansiaceae > Luteolibacter. The sequence goes on along the minus strand of CAMCYT010000008.1, from coordinate 20,347 downwards.
GACCATCCACGCAGGTCAAGCCTGCCTGCTTCCACCGTTTGTGACGAACTCACTGAAATGCATCGGCAAATCCACGTGGCACTTCGCGTGGGTTCGCTATGACGAATCACCTGAACGCAAACCCATCGTTTCATCGATCTCACCAGTCATTGGACAATTCAACGCAAACGGCCTAGCCGATGCGATCAGGGGGCTTCATCTCGAAACGATAGGTGAAAATAATTCCACCGCCATTCATCATTGGTGCGAACTGGTTCATCATTACGTCATCCGTTTTGCCCAACCCTCACATTTAGACGAACGGCTGTCACGAATCTGGATCGCCGTTGAAAAGAACCCCGCGCATGACTGGACACTCAACGAACTCGCAGATCTAGCATGCGTAAGCACGGAACATCTACGTCGAATGTGCATCAAAGAAATCGGACGATCCCCCATGCGGCACCTGACATTCATTCGACTCCAACGAGCGATGAATCTTCTTTCCACCACGAATGATAAAATCGAAACCATCGCCAAAGAAGTCGGCTTCGCTTGCATTCAAAGTTTCACATCTGCATTTAAAGAACGCTTTGGAAGACCTCCTTCGCATTTTCGGTAATGGCCATTTTTCCAGCCATCGGCACTAGACATGAGTATCTTCAACAACCATTACTCCTAGAACAATTCCCTAGCATTCATGAAAATACTCACGATCTATTGCTTGCTCCTCTTCACCTGTGCCACCCACGCCGCTGATCGACGCGATATCACTCATGAGACCGACCTTGTCGGCATCTGTTATTCCGCATGGTTCAATCCAGTAGTAAAAGAAGGAAAACCCATCTACAACATCAGCGAAATCCTCAAAGAAAATCCCACCGAACCAAAGTGGGGACCCTTGAATGCATTTCACTTCTGGAGCGAACCCGCCATCGGATATTATCGGTCTGACAACGTCGATGTGATCCGACAACACATTAAACTTCTGAGCGCCGCTCAGATCGATTTCATCGTGCTGGATAATACCAACATGAATATCAAATGGCCAGATGCCTATAAAAAGGAAATGGTCGGCGAATCCTATCGAGCCTTTTTTGAAACGCTCAAGGCGATGAAAAAAGAAGGCCTGAAACCGCCACACGTCGCGATTTGGTGCCCATCCGAAGTTGGCCCAGAAATGTCTCCTTACTACTCCAATCCCGCCTACGAAGATCTCTTCCTTTACTGGGATGATGGCAACGGTCTCAAACCCCTGCTGATCACCACCGATGCGCCTTCAGAGGACCTCAAGAAACAATACACCGTTCGCAAGATGTTGGGGCTGCAGAAAAAATTGGCCGATAAAGAATGGTCATTCCTTCAACGCTATCCCCAGAACATCGGTAAAAATGGCAACTTCACCGAACAAGTTCCGATCACCACCGCTTTGCAAGAAACCTACATGACGGCAAAAAATGCCGTCGGAAGAAGAGGTGGCAAAACATTCCAAGAACAATGGCAACGCGCCTTCGAAGCTCGACCCAAGTTCATCACGATCACTTGGTGGAACGAATGGATTGCCCAACGGTTTGAAGTCAAAGGCACGACAATGTTTGTGGACAATTACGACCGTGAATTCAGCCGAGACATCGAACCCATGAAAGGAGGACACAAAGATTTGTATTACCAATTCATGAAGTCCTACATCGACGCCTACAAAAAACACAAACCTTTTCCGATGGATCTGCTCGAACCCAAGAATCTCTAAAGCAATCCAATCTCTTGCAAGTCGATGGAAGGATCAGTCACTTCTCACTTCGTAAACACAACTTTTCCATCGCTCATCTCGCCCTTGATCACATCGCCATCGACGAATTTTCCTTCTAGCACGTCTAAGCTCAGTGGATCAAGGAGGTGATGTTGAATCGCGCGTTTCAAAGGACGCGCACCGTAAACTGGATCGTAGCCTTGGTTGCCGACGAATTCTTTGGTCTCTTCTGTGAGCGCGAGGCCGAGTCCTTGTTTTGCAAGGCGCTTGCGAACGCGGTCGAGTTGGAGATCGACGATGGTTGTTAGATCTTCACGATTCAATCGATCGAAAATCACGATCTCATCAATGCGGTTGAGGAACTCAGGTCTGAAGTGACCACGCAGGGCTTCCATGACCGCAGCTTCGCGTTGTTCGGTATTCGTTTCACCGAGGATGAATTGTGATCCGATGTTCGAGGTCATGATCAGAACCGTATTTCGGAAATCGACTGTCCTGCCTTGGCCGTCGGTGATCCGCCCGTCGTCTAGAACCTGCAACAGCACATTGAATACATCGGGATGAGCTTTCTCGACCTCATCAAAGAGCACGACTGAATACGGTTTTCTGCGAACATGTTCGGAAAGCTGTCCGCCCTGATCGTAACCAACATAGCCCGGAGGCGCGCCGATCAAACGTGATACGCTGTGTTTCTCCATGTATTCCGACATATCAATACGAACCATCGCTCCCTCATCATCGAAGAGGAACTCAGCCAGTGCTTTTGAAAGTTCGGTTTTACCAACGCCAGTTGGACCGAGGAAAAGGAACGAACCGATAGGCCGATTCTCATCCTGCAAGCCCGCACGCGCGCGACGCACCGCATTCGCGACCGCAGTGATCGCTTTTTTCTGACCCACCACTCGATCGCCCAAACGCGCTTCCATTGAAACCAGTTTCTGTTTTTCACCTTCTTGCAAACGACTCACAGGAATTCCCGTCCATGATGAAACCACGCGGGAGATATCTTCTTCCGTCACTTCCTCTTTGAGCATCGCGCCATTTTTCTGAAGAGTCGCTAATCCGACTTGAGCTTCTTCAAGTTGCTTTTGAGCATCTGGCAAATCCCCATAGGTGATCTGCGAAGCACGTGTTAGATCGCCAATCCGTTGTGCTTTCTCGATCTCAGTTTTCAATGAATCGATTTTCTCCTGAGCAACTCGGACCTGATCAATGATCGCCTTTTCGTTACGCCATTGAGCCATCATTCCTGATGACTGTTCTTTGAGATTTGCCTGCTCTTCTTTGACTTTATCCAAACGCGCAGCAGATGCTTTATCGGTTTCTTTTTCTAAAGCCTTCTTCTCCATCTCAAGCTGCATGATCTGCCGCTCAAGCACATCGATTTCAGTCGGCATGGAATCTAACTCAATCTTCAAACGAGAAGAAGCCTCGTCGATGAGATCTACTGCCTTATCAGGCAGAAACCGATCCGAGATATATCGATCCGAAAGCACAGCCGCTGCGACGATGGCCCCGTCTTGAATTCGAACGCCGTGGTGAACTTCGTAGCGTTCTTTCAGACCACGCAGGATCGCAATGGTATCTTCAACCGAAGGTTCGCCCACCATCACTGGCTGGAAGCGCCGTTCTAAGGCCGCGTCTTTTTCGATATATTTCCGGTATTCATCCAGAGTGGTTGCACCAATCGCGTGCAGTTCTCCACGTGCGAGTTGAGGTTTGAGCATATTCGAAGCATCGGCCGCGCCCTCACCTGCTCCGGCACCAACGATGGTATGAAGCTCGTCGATAAATAAGATGATACGCCCTTCCGCATCGGTGACTTCTTTGAGAAAGGCTTTGAGACGTTCCTCGAACTCACCGCGGAATTTCGCACCCGCCAGCATAGCACCGATATCCATCGAGATGACCATCTTGTTCTTCATCGAATCCGGCACATCACCGGAAACGATGCGTCGAGCTAGCCCTTCAACGATGGCGGTCTTACCCACTCCCGGCTCACCGATGAGGACAGGGTTGTTTTTCGTGCGACGCGAAAGCACCTGCAAGACCCTACGGATCTCATGATCCCGACCGATCACTGGATCGATTTTTCCAGCACGCGCTCGAGCCGTTAGATCGGTTCCGTATTTTTCCAATGTCTGATACTTTCCTTCAGGATCGGTATCGGTCACTTTTTGTGAACCGCGCACTTCTTTGATCGCTGCCTCTGCTTTTTTCGTATCGAAGCCCGCTTCTTTCAATAACTTGCCAGCCGGTGAATCGCCTTTTAGTGCACCCAATAGAAAATGCTCTACCGAGAGAAAATCATCACCCATCTTTTCACGCACCTGATCGGCATCTTCTAAAGTCGCCCGCAATCCCGCGCTGATCTGTGGTTGGTTCGATGCACCTTGGACGCTGACTTCTTTAACCAAAGCCGAGGCCACCGCAGCTTTTAACATTGATGCATCCACACCCGCTTTCTGCAAAATCGGCACGGTAATCCCGCCTTCCTGTTGCAATAGAGCCAGCAACACATGCGTGCTGCGCAGTTCCGGATGCGACGATTTCGATGCCAATCCCTGCGCCTGTTGCAATGCTTCTTGAAGTTTCTGTGTGAGTTTATCGAGTGCCATAAAATCCTAGATTTTGTATATCTATAACATGGGCTACGCCGAACCTATAAGCAAGTTCTTACACACCGCGAATTTTATGGATTTTTACGCATATCCGAGCCCGACAGGGGAAAAAGGTTAACTACGGAATGCACAGAATCCACGGATTGGAGTTTCGCACAAATCATTGAAATTTTGTAATGTTCACCTACACAGGAACACCATAGTGAACTCAAAGCACTAATCGGTGCTTTAGCACCCAATCCGTGGATTCTTTGCATTCCGTGGTTAAAATCTCCTCCTTTCCCTCCTTTCTCCAAGATGGCTCTATTATCAAGATTGCCCTACCATGTTTTATGATTCACCGGCGAGTAATGTCCCCATAAAAAAACCATATAAAGCTTGTTCGTAACCGCCGTTAGCCAATATAAATCCGCATTCCAATGAAATCACTTCTTCTCCCCCTGCTTGCCGTCGGCGCTGTCACTGCAGTCGTTTCCACCACCCCCCCTGCTCCTACCGGAAAATGGCAACCCCTTAAAATCAGCCGTTATTTCTGGGCTGAGGGTGCCTGTGCCGCAGATGTAAATGGCGATGGTAAAACCGATATCCTCAGCGGACCCTATTGGTATGCTGGTCCGGATTTCAAAACCTTAAACAAGATTCACCCCGATACAAAATCGTTCAACGCCGCAGACAAAAGTGTCGTGCCGGGTTACGAGGGTGAACTCAGCGGTAAAAACGCCTACTCGGAAAATTTCCTTTCCTACGCCCACGATTTTAACGGCGATGGCAAACCCGACTACCTTGTGGTCGGTATCCCTAACAAAGAAACGTTATGGTATGAAAACCCCGGCGCGAAGGGTGGCGATTGGCCCCGCCACGTTGCCGTCGCATCCACCGACAACGAATCCCCCATGCTCGTCGATATCAATGGCGACAAACAACCCGACCTCCTCTGCATGTCCGGCGGCAAGATCGGATACGCAACTTTCGATGCCGCCAACCCGACCGCAATCTGGAAATGGAACGCCATCACTCCGGTCGATAACAAAACCTTCCAGCGCTACACACACGGCATCGGCCACGGCGATATCAACTCGGATGGCCGCACTGATATTTTAGAAAAATGCGGTTGGTGGGAACAACCCGCCAATTGGGACGGCACCACCCCATGGACTTTCCACCCAGCCACTTTTGGCGATAAAGGCGGCGCACAAATGTTCGGTTACGATGTGAATGGCGATAGCCGCACCGATGTCATCTCGTCGCTAGACGCCCATGGCTACGGTGTCTGCTGGTTTGAACAAAACGCGGATGGAACATGGAAACAAAATCTCTTAACAGATACTCAAAAAGAAAAAGGCTCCACTGGAGTGGCGTTTACCCAGCCACACGCGCTGGACCTCGTCGATCTCAATGGCGATGGCACCCTCGACATCATCACCGGAAAACGCTTCTGGGCACACGGTCCAACAGGAGATCCCGAGTCAGATCAAACTCCCGTCATCTACGCTTTCATGCTCACCCGTAAAGCCGGCCAAGCAACATTCACCGCCGAAATCATCGACGATAACAGCGGCATCGGCTGCCAAGTCATGGCCAAAGATGTAAATGGCGATAAAAAGCCAGACATCATTTCTGCGAACAAAAAAGGCTGCTTCGTGATTATCCAGAAGTAGAATCTATCAGATCCTTATCTATACCAAACTGTCACGATGGCAATGTAGTGTCCGAATGAAGAGTTGATAGAGACGATTTCATGGTGAGGATTTTGATTAATCCACTGCTGAGCCTGCATTTGAGCTCGATCAAGCCTCGTGCGATCATGCTCCGCATTGTGAAATCCGATATGCTCTCCTTCAAAACGAATGAACTTAATAGGGTTTAGAACTTTAGGCAGAGGGGGTGGTGTTGCACTCATTTGATACTTTGATTGGAATGATAACTGGTTTTTCTTCTTATCAGCACTGCCAAAGTAGCAAAATGGAAACAAGAAGGGAAACGCGATTTCCAAATCGCGTCTGCTACGGCAAGAGTCAGGAGCTGCCTTGTCTCACGGCATGAGGCTAAACGGTGTCACACCGTTCGATTATATATATGAGGGTGAGACACCCTCAAACTTAGGGAGTGGTGACACACCCGCTCCTTTTCGGAATGCATGAAATATGGCTTGGATGAAAGGAAAGATTTACCCACTATCGCTGCGTCAGACTTTTTCCACGACTATGAACGATATTAAAATCACACTCCACACCACTGCAGGCGACATCGACGCGACGTTTTATGCCTCCAAAGCACCCATCACTTGCGCGAACTTCCTCAATCTCTCGCAGCGCGGCTATTACAAAGACGTTGCCTTTCACCGCGTGATCGAAGGTTTCATGCTGCAAGGTGGCGATCCAACCGAAAGCGGTCGCGGCGGCCCGGGCTACAAGTTTGCTGATGAATTCCATCCCGATCTCCGTCACCGAGCTCCAGGTGTTTTCTCCATGGCCAACGCCGGTCCGGGAACCAACGGCTCCCAGTTTTTCATCACCACAACCGCCACTCCTTTCCTCGACAACCGCCACTCTGTGTTCGGTCAAGTCACCAACGGTTTGGATGTCGTCGAAAAAATCACCGGTAAAACCAACACCGGCGAACGCGGCTGCAAATTCAACGGGGTAGGCGATAAAATCACTTCCGTCACCATCCACGACGACACCACCGATTTATTCGCGGATCAAAAGGACAACATCGAGCACTGGAACTCCATCTTGGACAAAGCCTGATTAGGTGCCCTTGATTCTTTATTTGGTATTTAAAATTTAGAATTCAAAATTTTCCACCCATGTTACTTGATGTCAACCACCTGACCACCCGCTTCCATACGCGAAATGGGGTGGTTCACGCGGTCGAGGACGTCTCGTTTCAAGTCGAGCGTGGCCAGACACTGGGGATTGTTGGTGAGTCGGGCTCGGGAAAATCGGTCACCTGCTAGTCCCTGCTCGGTTTGATACCGACTCCTCCGGGTCGCATCGTGCGCGGCACGGCGATGTTCGATGGGATCGATCTTCTTACCGCAAGTGAGAATAAACTTCGCGGGATTCGGGGAAAACGTATCTCCATGATTTTCCAAGATCCGATGACCTCGCTCAATCCCTACATCCGGATCAGCGATCAGATCACCGAGCCTCTGGAACTACACGAAAACATCAAAGGCAAAGCCGCTTTGACCCGCGCGATCGATTCTCTTGCTGAAGTTGGCATCCCTGATGCAGAAAAACGCATTCATTCTTATCCTCACGAGTTTTCCGGAGGCATGCGCCAACGGGTGATGATCGCCATGGCGTTGATAACTAAGCCAGAACTTCTCATTTGCGATGAACCCACCACCGCGCTCGATGTCACTGTGCAGAAACAAGTGTTAGATCTGATTAAGGACAGGCAGGAAAAACTCGGCACCGCTATCATTTTCATCACCCACGATCTCGCGGTCGTTTCAGAAGTCTGTGACCACATCAACGTGATGTATGCCGGACGCATCGTGGAAAGTGCCCTGCGCAAAGATCTTTTCAGCAACCCCCTGCACGCCTACACGCGGTCATTGTTGAAATCAATTCCATCGGCGCAACCCAAAGGTCAGCCCTTGATGACCATCCCCGGCCTGCCTCCGAATCTCGCAAACCCACCCAAAGGTTGTGCCTTCCAACCCCGCAATCTGCTCGGAAAACCCGAGCTTTGCCTGATCGATTCCCATCCCGAACTCTCCGAAATCTATCCCAACCACTTCGCTCAAAACTGCCCAGGTTGCCTAGCTTCTTGAGATTCGATCCAATAAAGAACTTACGATTGCCCTTCCCTGCCAGTTGACTTTTATTTCGCATCCCTTCATAGCCAACCCATGTCCACTGCGCTGCAAGCCAAACCACGAATCCTCGGCCACAAAGCCAAGGTCTGTATTGTGGCCTCAAAATACAACGAGCAGTTCACAGATGCACTCGTGGAAAATGCCCTTACAGAGCTCGGCGAGCTCATGCCCATGACCCGCATCGACATCATTCGCGTTCCAGGTGCTTTCGAGATCCCGGTCGTGGTCGCCAAACTCATGCAACGCAGTGATATCAACTGCATCATCGCTCTCGGCCTAATCATTCGTGGAGACACGCATCACGCTGATCTCGTGGCGTCCTCGGTCACTCAATCACTCCAAGATCTCGCCGTTAAAAACTGCCTTCCGGTCATTCACGAAGTTCTCCTCGTCGAGGATGAAAAACAAGCCCATGCCCGCTGCATCGCGGCGAGCATGAATCGCGGCCGAGAGGCTGCTAGGGCAGCAGCTGGCATGATCGACGTATTCTCGGAAATCGAGAAATCGATCCCGAAACCATCCCCGAACAAGTTTAAATAAAGATATGCCAAGCCGTAGGCAAATCCGAGAAGCCGCCATTCAATTTCTCTACTGTGCCGATATCGAAGGCGGCGCCTCACCCGCAGATCTGCGCGAACCGTTCTGGCAGTTTCTAACGGAAACGGATAGAAAAAATCTATCGATCGCCACGTTTCGCACGGTGCAACATCTAGCCATCGGTCGCCAAACCCGACTCGTGGAATTCGTCGAGCGCGCCGAAGTCGCCAAAGCCCACATCACCGCTGTGCCTGCTGCTGAGGCATTGGTGACGGATCTGAATCGCCTACTCGCACTCGAATCCTCATGGAGTATTTCCTACACCAAACTAGAAAAAACTCCCAAAGCTGGTGATGACCAAGATGTCGCCGACGAACTCGATGCCGCGCTCTCTCGTTTCTTTGAAGTGGATCGCGACCTCACTTTCAATCGTGATAAATTTCTCAAATCCAGCGAGGATTTTCCCAATCTGAAACCCCAGCTCGAAGCTCTCAACGCAACCATCCGTCGCTTACAGCGCATTTCCGATCGCATTCGCATGGTTGAAACCCCAGAGAGCTTCCCCGATCAGGCCGACCTGGCGAAAATCCGCCAATCCAAATCCGAGATTTCCTCTCTCATCAACCAGACCGATGCTTTGGTCGACGCCGTGCTAGCCTGCAAACCGGAGATCGATGAAAAACTTTCCGCCCTTGTCGAGAACTACTCGCCAGAGCGTATCGACCCCGTAGATCGCGCCGTGCTGCGTTTAGGCACATACGAACTCACCAGAACCGACACCCCCCACAAAGTCATCATCAACGAAGCCATCGAACTCGCCAAACGCTTCGGCACCACCGATTCAAACCGCTTCGTCAACGGCATGCTAGACTCGGTGGCGAAGTCGGTGGTTTAAATGGTAGGGTCGCCGCGTTGCAAATCCTGAGTTTATCGAAGGGCCGACTGCGACCCAAATCAGAATTCTCAACGCGCAATATGTCTGACAGGCTTGCGACCTTCCTTCAGCCCCAACCTTTTTGATTCTGCGGTCAACACGGCGTATTGACCCTACCATTCAAAACTTCATCTCACCCCCGCGATTTCGCATCAGCCTCAATCCACTTCCACAATGCCTCAATCGCATTCGCGACCTGTTGTTTGGTCGCCGCTAGATCACCACTGACTTTCGCTTTTCCGTAAATGTAATATTTAATCTTCGGTTCAGTCCCGGATGGGCGCACGGCGAACGAGCGACCATCGGCGAGATCGAAGAACAGCATTTTCTCTTTCGGCAACAAATCACCTTCTTGGTCGTAGATGTCCTGCGCGGAGAAATCGCGAAAACGAGTCACTTCAGATCCATCGATCACTTGCGGAGGATGGTTTGCGTAGGAGTTGGCGAGCGTTTGAATTTTCGCTGCGCCATCAGCACCTTCCATGGTGAGTGATTTTCCGACTTCCAGGTAGTAACCGAACTTCTCATACAGCTCGTCGAGAAGATGAGGCAGGGTTTTTCCGACCGACTTCGCGTAAGCAGCTACTTCAGCAAACATCAGTGTCGCGCCATTGGCATCTTTATCGCGCACAGCATCCGAGCCGAGGTAGCCGTAGCTTTCCTCGCCACCGAACACGAAGAAGCGTGAGTATTCCAAACGCAAGGCGCGGGTTTGATCTTCAGAAAGGCTACGATAATCACCTTTCTTATCTGCCGGAATCGCGTCCTCGTATTTCTTGAGCTTCGCGGAAATGTATTTGAAACCTGTTAGAGTATCGACCACTGAAACCCCGAACGAATCGGCTATGGCGGTTTGCAGTTCGGTGGTGACGAAGGTTTTAATCAGAACTCCGCGGGTGCGGTTGGAGTGGGTGACCCAACCCAGTTCGAACATGGTTTTCAAACGATACCACGCCATCAAGGAACCGATCTGATTTCCAGTGAGCAGCACCATTTTTCCTGCATCATCACGCGCAGCGACGCCCATACGATCGGCATCCGGATCGGTGCCGATCACGATCTCCGCGCCAGAGGATTCCGCGAGCTGGATCGCCATCGCAAGTGCGGGGCCGTTTTCCGGATTCGGTGATTCCACGGTTGGGAATCGTCCGTCTTGGATGTCCTGTTCGGGAACAGTTAGAACTTCGAAACCCAGATCGCGCAACATCGGCACATTGATGTGTCCGCCGGTGCCATGCAGGTTGGTGAAAACGATTTTCGTCGATGTCGTTTTTAATAACTCCGGTTTTAACAACAAGGTTTTCAGGAGTGTGATGTAGACCTCATCAAAATCTTTACCCAAGGTTTTGATCGTTCCCTGCTCAGCCAGCGGCAAGGGCTCGTATTGTTCGCTGGTCACCGAGTTCACTTCATGAATGATCGCGGTCGCGTGTGGCTCGACGATTTGTGCACCGTCATTGAAATAAGCTTTGAAACCGCAATCGTGCGATGGGTTGTGGCTCGCCGTGATCACCACGCCGGAATCCGCACGGAGCTGGCGAATCGCAAAGGACAGCTGCGGGGTAGAGCGTGGGCCATCGAACACATACGCATCGCAACCATGCTCGGCGCAAACTTTCGCGCAGAAATCGGCAAAATCTTTCGAGAAATGACGGGTGTCGTGCGCGAACACAAAAGTGACCTTGCCACCGCATTTCGCGCCAACCGATTTCATGTATGCAATCAAACCACGCACCGCACGGGAGAGATTGTAATAATTCATCGTCGCGGTGCCGACGCATGGAAACTCTGGGCGTCCATTCGGTCCGCCCGCGCCTTGCTCGGATGCGGTGATGGTGCGACCTATCGTCCGCCCCCTCAATCCACCTGTGCCGAAGGCGAGGGTTTTGAAAAACCTATCGTTCAGTTCAGAGAAATTTTCCGCCGCTAACAATTCACTGACCGTGCGTTTCGGTAAGTCACTTGCGGCTCCAGCTAACAGGGAGTCGATGTTTGCTTTAGCGGAGGCGAGGAGTTTTCGAGAGGTAACGGCGGAGGCGAGGGTTTCAGAAAGGTCGTTCATGGTCTTCGATTGAAAATAAATTTCGGAACAAGAAGACCGTATTTCGGACTGAACAGATAGGCTAAAATGAATAAAGTTCCGAGTAAGATCACGATGGCTGGGCCTGGTGAAATCCCGAAGTAGCCCGATAACAAAACCGCCACGATCGAGCCGATTCCACCAATGAGTCCCCCGCCCCAGAACAAGGCGGATGTTTTATCAGTGAGCAGGGAAACGGTCGCCGCCGGCGTAACGAGCAAGCCCACCGAGAGCACGCAGCCGACTGCTTGCAGAGACGAAACCAACGCGAGCACGAGCATCATGAAAACGAGGTATTGCATCGCACGTGTGGGAACGCCTTGCGCTGCCGCGACGTTTGGCTCGAACAAAGTCAGCAACAACGGCCGCATCATTAAATTTCCAGCTACCAAAATCACAGCACCCATCGTGAAAACGATCCATAGGTCGGTGTTTCCAATCGCAAGAATATCTCCGAACAACCAATGCTCGAGTTCGGTGCGGGTTTCTAATTTCGGCAAAATCGCAACACCCGCCGCAAAAGCCGCGGTGTAAAGCACAGCCAGCGATGTCCCCTCGGCGATGCGTTTGCCACGAGCCACCGCCACCGATCCCAATCCCACTAACAGCGCCGCAAACAACGCGCCGATAAACGCATTCCACTGCGAGAGATATCCGGTGACTAAAATTCCAAACGCAATCCCCGGCAACATGGTGTGCGACAAGGCCGACACCGATAACGCATTTCTACGCAAAACCACAAAGCCACTGAAAAACCCATTAGTGAAACCGATGAACGCAGCTACCGCCAAGGTGCGTTGGTAAAATGGGCTGTTTAAAAGTTCTTCAAACATGACATTGGGTTTCCGAGACTCCGAAGGTCTTCGCGATCAGTGATGGAGTTAAAACCGATGCGACATCGCCGAAGCCGACCTGTTGGGTGTTGAGCACCAAGACTTCATCAAACAACAAGGGCGCCGATCCTAGGTCGTGATGCGAGGCGATGATCAGGCGTCCCTCTGCCGCAAGTTTTGACAATAGATCTCCTAATAAAATCGATGCGTTTCGATCCAGTCCGGTGAACGGTTCATCTAACAACAAAACATGCGCCTCCTGCGCCAAGGCTCTAGCAAGGAACGCGCGTTGCTGCTGTCCTCCGGAAAGCTCACGGATCTGCCGGTGCTGCAAGTCTTTCAAATTGAGCGATTCCAAAGCCCTATCCACCGCCGCTTGATCTTCATTTGAAAACTTGCGCCACCAACCGGTTTGCGGATATCTACCCATTTCCACCAATCCTCTAACTGTGATCGGAAAAGACCAATCAATTTCCTCCCGTTGCGGCAAATACGCGAATTCACGCGACCACTTTTGCACCGAACTCCCACGCCACAAAATATTTCCCGCAACACGTGGCACCAATCCAGCGATCGCTTTCAGTAAGGTCGATTTCCCCGCTCCGTTCGGTCCAACCAACGCCACACGATTACCACAGGAGGTCGCGAAGGAAACGCTATCAAGCGCCAGAATATCCCGATACGAAACCGTCAAACCCTCGATCACCAACTCGTGATGATGGCTGTGATGCGCGCAGCAGTTGTGATGGATTTCTTCTTTCAAAACGATAGCTCTATAAATTCATCTAGGTTTCCCGTCGCATCGAACACCTGCGTGACGGTCTCCTGCCCCGCTGCCTCGATCACCAATTTCGCAAACCCACGTCGGTCACCCAACTCATACCAATTCACTTTCAGAAACACCACGGGCTTGTCCAAATCGATTTTGATATCTCCCGTAAGTGGCTCAATCCCGCTCTCCGAAGATAAATTCGTCGATGACACCTCTCCCGCACTCTCAATTTCTACAAAAGCCGCTCGCTCCGAAAGAGTCAGAATATAGCGAGCGCGAATCAATTGCTTGGATTTAGGCTCCGTCGTATCACCCCGAGCCACCAGCTGCGATACCTGATCCGCTGTGAGATAAGAAAACACCAACCCCGAGGCAAGGATCGCCAATAAAACTAATGCCGTACGTATCAACGGAGATCCTCTCACGCAACTAATGTGCATTAAGGAACCCGACCTGCAAGTGCAGAGTTATGATTGGTAGGGTCGTTTTGATAAAACGACCGCCACCTTGTATTTCCAACCCACCCCATCGGTCATTTCATCGAAATGACCCTACCAAAATTCCCATTTGACTAACCCACAATCCATCCTAGCGGTTAGCTTCAGTAATTATCCATGTCCAAAAACATCCTACTCATCGGCGGCAATTCAGGAATTGGTCTCTCGACCGCGAAACTGCTCCAATCTCAAGGTCATCAACTCACCGTAGCCTCTCGATCTGACTCTGCGCTCTCAGATCTGGGGATTTCCACTCAGCCATTTGATGCAGAAAATCCTACTGCCTTGGAATTACCAGACACCCTCGACGGCCTGATTTATTTCCCCGGCACGATTACTCTCAAGCCGTTCCATCGCCTGACCCGCGAAGATTTCCTCAGGGATTTTCAAATCAATTGCCTTGGCGCCGCTCAAGCGATCCAGTTCGCTTTGCCCGCTTTAAAAAAATCCGACAGCTCTTCAGTTGTCTTATTTTCAACCGTTGCGGTTGCACAAGGCATGAGCTTCCACGCCTCCATCGCCTCCGCCAAAGCCGCGGTTGAAGGCCTAACCAAATCCCTCGCCGCCGAACTAGCGCCGAAAATCCGCGTCAACGCGATCGCTCCTTCCCTCACCGATACTCCCCTCGCCTCCCCGCTTCTCGGCAATGAAGCCAAACGCGAAGCCGCCGAAAAACGCCATCCGCTCCAAACCATCGGAAATCCCGATCACATCGCCCAACTCGCCGCTTTCCTACTTTCCGATGCCTCATGCTTCATCACCGGTCAAATCCTCCACCCAGACGGCGGTTTGTCTTCAGTCAGAACATTCTCCTAGAACGCGTTCCACGGCTTGACCAATAGCCAAGGGTGTGCAACCTCCCCCCCGTTCATGATTTCTGTCCAAGCACTTCGCGTCGAATTCGGCCCACGCATCCTCTTTAGTAACCTCTCCTTCTCCGTCCAGCCGCGCGAACGCATTGCCTTCGCCGGACACAACGGAGCCGGAAAATCGACGTTGATGAAATGCATCGCCGGGATCATTCCCCCATCTGGCGGAATCATCAGCGCACCCAGAGGCACCAAAATCGGTTACCTCCCGCAAGAAGGCATTCACGTCAAAGGCCGCACTTTGTGGCAAGAAACCGAATCCGCTTTCGGCGAAATCATGGCCCTCAAAGAAAAGGTCGATCGCCTTTCCGATGAACTCGTAAAAATGGATCCGCGCTCCTCACCCTACGGCGATCTGTTAGAAGAAATCGGCGAGCTCGAGCTGAAACTTTACGCGAACGACCCCTCGCTCATGAAACCGAAAATCGAATCGGTTCTCAAAGGCCTCGGATTCCAGGAAAAAGATTTTACGCGCGATTGCTCGGAATTCTCCGGTGGTTGGCAAATGCGGATCGCTATGGCGAAGCTTTTCCTCCAACAACCCGAAATCCTCCTCCTCGACGAGCCAACGAACCACCTCGACATCGAAACGCAAATCTGGGTCGAGCAATACCTCGTCAACTACCCCGGAGCGATTCTGCTCATCTCCCACGACCGCGCGCTGTTAGATACTCTGTGCACTCGCACCATCGCCTTCGCCCACGGCCGCGCCGAGGAATACGCCGGAAACTTTTCTTACTTCGAAAGAGAATCGGTTCTCCGCAAGGAAATCCAACTCAAGCAATTCACCGCGCAACAACGCGAGATCGCCGAATCCCAACGTTTCATTGATCGCTTCCGCGCCTCCGCCAACAAGGCGACGCTCGTTCAATCGCGTATCAAACTCCTCGCTAAAGTCGTCCGTATTCCGCAACCCGAGCGCGATGACGCGGTAATGAACTTCAAATTTCCACCGCCACCGAATTCCGGCCACACGGTCGCAAAAGTGGAAACCGTCGCCAAAGCCTACGGTCAACTTCAGATTTTCAACGGCTTCGATTTCGAAATCAACAAAGGCGAAAAATTCGCCATCGTCGGTCCGAACGGTGCAGGTAAATCCACTTTCTGCCGACTCGTCACCGCCCAAGAAGCCCCCGATTCAGGCAAGGTCGTTCTCGGTCACAACGTCTCGCCATCATTCTTCTCCCAGAACCACGCCGACGAACTCGATCCTGAACTCACGATTCTCGAAACCGTCCAAGCTGTCGCTTCCCGCGATGCCATGCCGCTGGTTCGTAACATTCTCGGTTGCTTCCTTTTCACTGGAGATGATGTATTCAAGAAAATCGGCGTCCTCTCCGGCGGTGAACGCTCACGCGTCGCACTGACCTGCATGTTGCTCAAACCTGCCAACTTCCTCATCCTCGACGAACCAACCAACCACCTCGACATGCAATCGCAAGGCGTCCTCCAGCGCGCTCTGTTAGATTATCCAGGCAGTGTGATGATCGTTTCTCACAACCGGGATTTCCTTGATACCTTGGTTACTAAAACCCTCGAATTCCGTCCCGGCGAAGAGCCACGCCTGTTCCACGGAAACATCGCTTACTACCTCGATAAGAAAGCCGAAGAGAAATCCTCCGGCACCACGCCCACCCGCAAACCACCTGCGACCACCGCGGATGCGGAAGTAAAAAAGGAAACTCCGAAAGTCGAATCCGTTCCTGGAGTGAATCGCAAGGATCAACGCCGCCAAGAGGCCCTAGCTCGTGAAGCTCGCACCAAAATACTCACCCCTCTCGAAAAGGAACTGGAAACTCTCGAAGAAAAAATCGCCGAGCAAGAGGCCGCTCAAGCCACCCACACAGCAGCACTTTCCAATGACGATATTTCAGGCGATGCCGAAAAACTCCGCTCCACCACCAACGCCGTCGAAAAAGTCACCAAAACCCTAGACTTAGCTTACACTCGTTGGTCCTCCCTCACCGAGGAAATCGAGCAAGTCAAAGCCAAGCACGGGTTGTAATTACCTACTGGCATATTTCCAAATTTCACCCTTTAATCTTCACCACTCACCATTCAAACCCATGCTCCAAAAAGGAATCCTAAACCCCGACGTTCTCCACCTCCTCGCCCGCATCCGTCACACCAACACCATCGTCATCGCTGACTGGGCATTTCCTTACTGGGACGAAATCGAAACCATCGATCTGACCCTTTGCCGTGGCATCCCCACGATTACCGATCTTCTCGATCTTCTTCACGATAACTTCAAAGTCGGCAAGATCTGGCAAGCTGAGGAATTCCTCAGCACCAACCCAACCGAAGTCGTCCAAAAATACGAAACCTCGTTCAACGGTTTCAAAGGACTCTATCCAAAAGTCGAAGTCACCCGACTCCCGCACAACGATTTCAAAAAACTCGTCCCCAACGCCATCGGCCTCATCCGCACCGGCGATACCACCGCCTACGGAAACGTAATCCTTGAGTCAGTTTAATATTTCACCGCAGAGACGCAGAGGTCGCAAAGGGACGCAGAGCTAGCAAATCTAATATTTTTATATCTATCATTTTTTAAAAAATCTCCGCGCCCCTCTCCGACCTCTGCGCCTCCGCGGTGAACCTCTTCCAAAAAACAACATGCGCACCGCAGTCACCCTTAGCCAAGTTCCCGAAGCGGCCGCTGGACCCTTCGTCTTCCACGAACCCCTCGCCCAAGGCTTCGCCCTCGCGAGAGAAACCGGCTTCGATGATGTCGAGCTCTTCCTTCCCGGACCAAATCACGTTTCGGTCGATGAAATCAAAGCTCTAGCAGATAAACACGGACTCGGCATCGCTGCCGTTGGCACTGGCGCAGGCATGGTGAAACACGGACTTTCTCTAACCGATCCATCCCTCGACAAACGCGTCGCCGCTCTCGACTTCATCGAACAAATGATCGCCTTCGGTGGCCAACTCGGAGCACCCGCCATCCTCGGTTCCATGCAAGGCAAACACGGCGGAGAAGTTTCAAAAGACCAAGCCCTCGAATGGTTAGCCGACGCACTACGTATCGCTGGAAAAACCGCAGCGAAATACAATGTCCCTTTCATTTACGAACCACTCAACCGCTACGAAACCAACCTGATCAACCGCCTCACCGATGGTGCAGAGTTCATCGAAGCCCATTCGTTAGAAAACATCGTCCTGCTCGCCGATCTATTCCACATGAACATCGAGGAAACCGATCTCGCCGCATCCATCCGCACTGCAGGAAAACACGTCGGTCACGTCCACTACGCAGATTCCAACCGCCGCGCCATGGGCTTCGGTCACACGAATCCCGCTCCCATCGTCGCAGCCCTAAAAGAAATCGGATACACCGGCCACCTCTCCGCAGAAATCTTCCCACTTCCAGATCCCAAAACCGCCGCCCAACAAACCATAAAATCCATCCGTAGCCTTTTATAATTTTTTTTCACCGCCGAGGCGCAGAGGTCGCAAAGGGACGCAGAGCCAGCAAATCTAATATTTTTAAATTCAATCATTTTCAATAATCTCCTCCGCGACCCTCTCCGACCTCTGCGCCTCCGCGGTAACCCTCTTACTTAAAATTCAAAACCAATGATCCCCACACGTCCTCTAGGCAAATCTAACATCGATCTCCCCATCCTCTCCTTCGGCGCCTCTTCACTCGGTGCGGAGTTTCGCTCCATCACGTTAGAGGAAGCCATGCTCTCCACCAAGACCGCCATCGATCTCGGCATGAACTTCATCGATACCTCACCCTTCTACGGTCGCGGCATGTCGGAAATCATGTTAGGTCTCGGTCTCAAAGACATTCCGCGTGATTCCTACATTCTCGGCTCCAAGCTGGGCCGCTACTCCGATGTCCATTTCGATTTCTCCGCGAAACGCGTCGAGGAGTCCGCCCACATTTCCTTGCAGCGTCTCAAAACCGATTACCTCGACATCATGTTGTTGCACGACGTCGAGTTCGTCCCGCTTGAACAAATCTGGAACGAAACTCTCCCTGCTTTGGTGAAACTCAAGGAACAAGGCAAAGTCCGCGCAATCGGTTTTTCCTGCTACCCCATGAAAACCTTCAACACCGTGCTCGACCATATCGAGGATGAGATCGACTGTGTCCTCAGCTACAACCGCTACACCCTGCAAAACACCTCGTTCGCAACCGAACTCCTCCCTCGTCTCGAAGCAAAAAACATCGGTGCCATGAACGCCGGACCATTCTCCGCCCGCTTGCTCACCAACGCCGAACTTCCCGCCTGGTTGAAAGAACCTGAAAACGTCAAACAAGCCGCCCGCGATGCCGCTAAACTCTGCGCCGACAACGGCGTCGATATCGCCCAGCTCGCCATCCAGTTTTCCTGCGAGCACCCGGGCATCGCCACCACCATCGCCGGCTCAGCTAACCCCAAAAACATCGCCAAATGGGCCGAGTGGCTAGCCGCCCCCATCGATCGCGACGTCCTCAACCAAGTCATCGCCATCTTCGAACCCGTCAAAGACATCGGCCACAAAGAAGGCCTCGCGGAGAATAACTAAACTTTAAATTTTAAATTCTAAACTTCAATTTAAGACCTCCGCATTCACCATTTACTCTTCTTATGCCCCCCACGAAGAAAACCGCAAAAAAGAAATCCGCGTCAAAACTGACACCCGCCGCCCTCATCCCCGAGCAACTCGCCCCTCTCGTTATCCGGCTCCGCCGAGAAAACGTGATTCTGGACTCTGATATTGCCGAGCTTTATGGAGTGGAAACCAAACGTCTTAATGAAGCAGTCAAAAGAAACATCGAACGTTTTCCAGCCGACTTCATGTTTCAACTAACCGAGGAGGAGATAGAAAACTTGAGGTCACAATCTGTGATTTCAAGCACCGACAGCACTTCTTCAAGGTCGCAATTTGCGACCTTGAACATGGACACGAATTCTTTGAGGTCGCAATTTGCGACCTCAAAAGGCAGAGGAGGGCGAACTTACCTCCCCTACGCCTTCACCGAACAAGGCGTCGCCATGCTTTCCTCTGTCCTACGCTCTCCCCCGAGCCGTCGAGGTCAACATCGCCATTATGCGCACCTTCGTCCAGCTCCGCTCTTTGATGCAGTCCAACAAGCTCCTCGCTGAAAAAATCGAAAAACTTGAGGAAAAATACGATCAAAACTTCCAAATTGTCTTCGACGCCATTAATCAACTTATCGCAGCCGACGAAATCCCAAACAAAGAACTCGGCTTCCACACGATCAACCCATCATAATCTTCACTTTTCCTCCGCGACCCTCTGTGACCTCTGCGTCTCCGCGGTGAAATATTTCCTACAATCATGAACGCCATCGAATTCACCGAACCGCAAAAAATCACCATCATCGACCGCCCGAACGAGGAGAACCCCGCTGCCGGCCAAGCTGTTGTCCGCACTCACCGCATGGGCATTTGCGGAACGGACCTTTCCTGCTACCTCGGGAAATTCCCATTCTTCGCTTACCCCCGCACTCCCGGCCATGAGCTCGGACTCGAAGTCGTCGCTGTCGGCGAAGGCGTCACCAACGTCAAACCCGGCGACAAATGCTCGCTCGAGCCTTACTTCAACAATCCCGAATCCCCGACCTCGAAGAAAGGCAACTCCAACTGCTGCCCCGGCGTCCAAGTCATCGGCGTCCACAACAAC
>CAMCYT010000007.1 GCA_945885485.1 Prosthecobacter debontii | reverse complement strand
TTTGACGCCGCGGAAATCGAGATCGGTTTTTTCAAAGTAACCGTGGATCTGATCGGGCAGGCCTTTCCATGAAGTGGCGACAGAGTCTTCGAGGAAAACGAGAACCCGGCGACCTCCGCCTTCTGCTAGCGCTTCAGCCAGAGCGGCATTGGCCACAGCAAAAGCGTCCCGTGTGAAAATCACGCGGTGTTTGAAGGTTACGGGGATATTGAAGTCGTGGCGATCCATAAAGTCCTATCTAGGGGAGCGGTAAGTAATCCCATTTACCGCTTCTAGCCAACCTTTCTTTCCCGAAAGTGTTTCTGTCGATTTTAGGCTTTGCGTGGTCGGGTTTTGGCGGATGTTTGATTCATGTCCGATGAAATCACTCTCTTTGAAAGCCAATGGCTCGGTCTCTATCGCAAGGGACATTGGGACTATGTGCGCCGTCCGAACTCCGATGCTTGTGTTGGAATCCTTGCGATAACCGACAAGAATGAGATTTTATTAGTCGAGCAATTCCGTATCCCGTTGGGGAAAAAAGTCATCGAGATTCCTGCGGGTTTGGTGGGTGATGAGCCGGAATTTCGTGGTGAGAGTTTAGCTGCGACGGCGGGTCGGGAGTTGATGGAGGAGACGGGGTATCGGGCGGGGCGCATTGAGTTCCTTATTTCATCGCCTACTTCTGCGGGTATGACTCCAGAAATCACTCATTTATTTTACGCAACCCAATTGGTTCAGGAAAACGAAGGAGGTGGAACCGCAAGTGAAGATATTGCCGTTTATAAAATGCCTCTAACAGAGCTCCGCGATTTTCTCTCTAAGAAACAATCCGAAGGATTGTTGGTGGATTTTAAAATCCATGCGGCGCTCGCAGCAGCGGGGTTGGGGTTTTAGAGGAATTTGGACTTTCCTTAGTTTGATTTCAGGCATAGTGTTATAGCATGAGCATCAATCAAATCGCCCCCGAAGCGCTTCGGTTACCAACTAAAGAGCGCGCTTTGCTTGCCGCTACGCTTTGGGAAAGTATTCAAGATCCATATCAGCTTGCTGTGGACTTGGAAGATGATGAGGCTGTATCATTGGCCGTTTTGAGAGATCGAGAGATAGAGTCTTGTGAAGTAACGGCACTGTCCCATGAGGAGTTTATGAAGCGTGTTAGAAAATAATTCAGATGGCATCAGGAAAACGAAGAGTCATAAAATTTTCGTAACGCTCTCCTGGTAAAAGGATGCTGTTAGGGAAGTTGGGCTTGTTGTGAGAATTGGGAAATTTTTGGGGTTCCAAGCAGAAGGCGGAGTTCTCGTAGCCAAAGGGCGAGGCGAGATAAAGCTGGAGGCCGGGTTGGTTGGTGGTGAGTTCCATGATGCGACCCGACGCAGGATCGAAGCAACGGGCGCTGGGTCGGCCGGGCAGCGAATGGATAACAAAAGTGTGATCGAAGCTAGTGGTAGCGGTTTCGAGGTTTTTTCCTATGGGTGTCGGGCTGCGGAAATCAAAGCCGGTTTCTTGGACAGAGCGGAGCTCGCCGGTTGGGATCAATGTGGGATCGACTGGAAGGTATTTTTCCGCATCGATTTGTAGCTCGTGCTGGAGGATGGATTGTTGGGGATTTCCAGTGAGGTTGAAATAGGGATGGCAGGTGAGATTGATAGGAGTTGCTCGATCGGTGGTGGCGGTTGCTTTCCATGTGAGGAAATTTTTCCCAAGGATGTAATCAACCGTGATATCGAGATTGCCGGGGAAACCTTCTTCGTCATCAGGAGAATGGTAGGAAAATCGCACCGCGTGATCTGACAGGATTTCCGTTTCCCAAATGACTTTGCTGAAACTGTTGAAGCCTCCGTGCAAGTGATGATTGCCTTGATTTTGGGAGACTTGGTGAACCGTGCCGTCGAGGGTGAATTGTCCGTTTGCAATGCGATTTGCGTAGCGTCCTATCGTGCAGCCGAAATGCGGATCGTTTTTTAACCAAGCCTCTTCGCTATCGAAACCGACGAGGATTTTTTCCATCCGACCCTCACGATCCGGCACCCAAAGGCTTCTCAAGGTGGCGCCTAGGGGGTGGACAATGGCGGTAATTCCAGATGGGTGACTTAGCGTGATGGATTTCGATAACGACATGAAGCGGTGGATGACTGATAACATTCTAGGCTTTTGGGGAAAGCTGGAATGTTGAGTGATGTGGAGATGGAGGAAAATTTTCACCACAGAGACACGGAGAGCACAGAGATTTCTCAATAAAATGAAAGGAAACTGACGGGCATCTCTTCATTGAGGCTTAGAGTTTAAAATTTAGAATTTCTTCTGTTTCATCTGCTCTTGCGGTGAGAGGGAAGATGCGTAACATTCATTTCATGCAAGCGGTGACCGATAGATTAAAGAATTTCCTACAGTTTGTGGCTGTGAAGCTGATTGATAAGCCAGAGCAGGCGCAGTTGAAAGTGGCTGAGTTGGGGCCGAAACGCCTCAGATTCAAGCTGGTGCTGTGTCGGGAGGACGTGGCGATGCTAATCGGCCGGAATGGTTTCACTGCTTCGGCGATTCGCAGTGTTTTGAAAGCAGCAGCTGAGAAAGAGGGAGTGCAAGTGACCTTGCAGATCCATTCCCATGAGGAAGAGGCTGAGTTGATGGCGAGAGAGGCGTGATTCCTTGAAATTTGGGTCCGAGAGCTTTGAAATTTAAAACATCGTTGATGTTTTTTGCTGTATTTCCCCCAGTTTCGTGCAATCCATCCCGCGCGCGTGAGGTTTTACGGATGAGCCCAAACCCCGCTACCTAGATTTTACCTTCCATGTCTGTCGAGCTGACCCGCAATTTCTCCATCATTGCCCATATTGATCATGGGAAAACTACGCTTTCCGATCGTCTGATGGAAATGACTAGCACAGTGACGATGCGTGAAAGTTCTGCCCAACAACTTGACTCCATGGATCTGGAGCGCGAAAAGGGGATTACGATCAAATCCCACCCCGTGGCGATGGAATACAAGGCTAAGGACGGGAAAACCTACAAACTCAACCTTCTGGACACGCCGGGTCACGTCGATTTCTCGTATGAAGTTTCACGGGCGCTAGCGGCGTGTGAGGGGGCAATCCTGATGGTGGATGCGGCACAGGGCGTGGAAGCCCAAACCGTCGCAAACCTTCACCTCGCAGAGCAGCAGAATCTTAAAATCATTCCCGTCCTCAACAAAATCGATCTCCCTGCCGCGGATGTAGCCAAGTGCAAAAAGCAGCTCGAGGATATTCTCTGCATTCCCTCAGAGGACTGCATTCCCGCATCAGCGAAGGCTGGGATAGGCATTGAAGAAATTTTAGAAGCCATTGTCGCCCGTGTGCCAGCACCGGTGGAAAATCCTGATAAACTTCTGCGCGCAACGGTTTTTGATTCTCTCTACGATACATACCGTGGTGTGGTTTCCTACGTGCGGGTGTTTTCCGGAACAATCAAACGCGGCCAGCGGGTGAAGCTTTTCGCTACAGATAACACCTACGAGATCAAAGAGGTCGGCGTGTTCACTCCAAAAATGAGTGTGCGGGATATCCTGCGGGCAGGCGATGTCGGATACGTCATCGCGAACATGAAATCCGCCAGCGAGGTGAAAATCGGCGATACGATGACCGATTCCACTCACCCTTGCCCAGAAGCGTTGCCGGGGTATAAAGAAATTCAGCCCATGGTGTTTTCGGGAATCTATCCGGTGGATTCATCGGATTACGAGGCGTTGAAAATGGGAATGGGCAAACTCCAGATTAACGACCCCGCATTCACGTTTTCTCAAGAGAGTTCGACCGCGCTCGGCTTTGGCTTCCGTTGCGGATTCCTCGGGCTGCTGCACATGGAAATTATTCAGGAAAGGCTTCGCCGCGAGTTCGATATGGATGTGATCTCGACCTATCCATCGGTCATTTACCACGTCGATCTAACCGATGGTACAAAAGTGATCGTTGATAATCCTACCTTGTTTCCAGATACCCAAGTCATCCAGGAAATTCACGAGCCTATCGTGAATGTCTACATCATGGTTCCAGGTGAATACATCGGCGATATGATGCAGCTTGTATTAGAAAAGCGTGGTGAGGTCACCAATACCGAAACCATCGACGACATGCGCGTAATGCTATCGTGCGTATTGCCGCTTTCAGAAATTCTCGTCGATTTCAACGATCGCCTGAAATCCCAAACCAAAGGTTACGGATCGATGGATTACGAGCACGCCGGCTATCGCGAAGCGAAAATGGTCAAAATGGACATGCTCATCGCCGGCGATCCTGTCGAAGCGTTTTCAACGATTGTACATCGTGATAAAGCCGAGGGCTATGGCCGGAAACTGGCGGAGCGCTTGAAGGAAGTTATTCCTTCGCACCTTTTCGTGGTCGCCATTCAAGCTGCAGTCGGCGGAAAAATCGTCGCCCGCGAATCCATCTCCGCGATGCGTAAAAACGTCACCGCAAAATGCTACGGCGGGGATATTTCCCGTAAGCGTAAATTGCTAGAGAAGCAGAAAGAGGGTAAGAAAAAGATGAAGATGTTCGGCAAGGTAAATATTCCTCAGGACGCATTCATCAAAGTTCTGAAGAGCGGGGATTGAATCTGACATTCCTGGCACCCCTTCAGGGTGCGATACTTCTTGGCGCGTGAGTCCTGGGGTGGTCGTCGCGTTGCTCCTCGACCCCAGACTAAGGTCTGTAATCCTTTCAGGATTTGGATTTCATGAAGGGTGGCTTCTAACGGTTTTTGATCCCAACAGGATCAGAGATATTAGCGCGGGGTCGCGGAGCGTAGCGACGAACACCCCGGGTATGGTGAGATGAGATATTCGACCCCGTTAGTGGGCGCAGAGGGGTGATGATGTCTGGCGCGTCCATATTTCCAGTATCCCTTCAGTGTGCTATATTTTTTGGGGTTGTGGTCCCGGGGTGGTCGTCGCGTTGCTCCTCGACCCCGGGCTATTGTCTGTCATCCTTTCAGGATGAAAAATGAATCAAACGGCGACCGAAAATCGCCGCTACAATGATCGCTACGAATCATATTTAGGCGGCAGAATGCAGCCTCTCCTTGTTACCCCGTGGTGCGGAGGCCGGAGGCGATGGCGTTGATGGAGAGGAGTAGTTTGGGTAAGAGGGCGTCGGCGGCGGTTTGGTGATCGCTGTTGATGTGGCCGCGCCATTCTTTAAGGAGGGCGATTTGCTGGTGGTGCAGGACTTTCAGTGGAGCTTCGCGAATTTCCAAGGTTTTCGCCATGCGGGGACGGCGATCGTCCATGGAACCATCAAAAAGTTCTGTTAGAAGCTTGCTGGTGAGATCGAACTCGGCGGTGATTTTCTCAGTGAACAAAGCGCGGATTTTTTTATCGGTGACCAACTCAGCATAGGCGTACATGAGTTCGAGATTGGCAGAGGCGAGATTGGTTTCGACGTTAGTTAGGACGTAGGCGAGGAAAGTGGAATGTTTTAGGGCTTCTTTGAGTTCGAGGAAATCTTGTTCAGAAGCTTGTTTGAGTTCGGCGAGTGCGGATCCAACACCATACCAGCCGGGAAGATAATAACGTGCTTGAGTCCATGAGAAAACCCATGGGATGGCGCGGAGATCGGAGATGGAATGGGATTTTTTCCCGGTGCGCCGCGCGGGGCGTGAGCCGATGCGGGCGTTTTCGAGGGCATCGATGGGAGTGGCTTGGCGATAGAAATCGATGAAGCCGTCAGAGCGGAGAAGAGTTTGATAAGACTTCTGGGATGATGCGGAAAGGGTTGCGAGGAAGCGATCCGCAGGATCTGAGGATTCGGGGAGGTGCTTGTGGCGGGCGGTGTTGATGGCTGCACCGGCGAGCAGGAGTTCTAAATTATAAGTGGCGTTCGCGAGGTTGGCGTATTTTTGGGCGATAGTTTCGCCTTGTTCGGTCATGCGGAAACCGCCGGACATCGCGCCGTGGGGTAGGGCGGCCATGAACCAATGGGTGGGGCCTGCACCACGGGAAATCGTGCCGCCACGGCCGTGGAAGAAACAAAGTTTCACTCCTTTTGATTGGCCGACCTTAGTGAGTTCCGACTGTGCGTGGTGCAAGGCGACTTGGGCGGCGAGGATGCCGCAGTCTTTGTTAGAATCCGAGTAGCCAAGCATGACTTGCTGCTGCGGCTGGGCCATTGCATGGATGGAACGTGAGGTGAGTGGGTGTTCGAGAAATGCTTTCAGTATGCCTGCGGAGTTCGCGAGGTCATCCATCGTTTCAAAAAGCGGAACGACCTCAAGTGGGCAGATCATACCTTGGTCGCTGTGTTTCATCAGGCCGGCTTCGCGGACGAGGAGGTAAACGGATAGAAGGTCGGAGAGTTTGCGGGTCATCGAAATGATGAGCGACCCAAGGCCATCTTTGCCCCATGCCGCCATGTGCCGAACCAAAACCCGATACGTATCGAGGACGTTGTCTGCGGAATCGCCTATCCTTGAACCATCATGAAGGAATGGGCGTGTGGAGTTGAGTTCATTGTTGAGAAACTCTATCCGTTTCGCTTCCGGCCATGTGGCGAAATTTTTACCGTCTTCGACTCCTGCGGCTGTTAGAATTTCCGAGATCGCTTGATCGTGAAATTCCGAGTTCTGGCGGACATCGAGTTTGGCGAGATGGAAACCGAACATTTCGATTTTGTGGCGCACGGGACGGATGGCTTGTTCTTCTAATAAATTACATCCTGAGTTTTTCAGCGTGCTGGAAATGAGATTTAGATCGGCGGTGAGTTGGGCGGAACAAACATAGCCGAGTTTTCCGCCGATTTGTTCACGCAGACGCAGAGCCATGAGGTTGGCAAGTTGTCGCCAAGGTTCTTCTGTTTGGTGATCGAGGATTTCTTTGACGGCTTTATCGTTATCGATGACGAAGCTCAGTTCATCGATACGATCCTGGAGTTCGTCTGGGACGTGAACGAGCTGTCGGGAAATCGTGAGCTGTGAGGCGAGCTCACGCAGTTCGCGTTCGAGAAGCTGGAAGGCGGCGGTGCGCAGTTCGGAAAGGCTTTGTTCGGTGACGGCGGGTGTGACCAACGGGTGGCCATCGCGATCGCCGCCTATCCATGAACCAAAAGACAAGCGCGGGATATTTCCAGCTGAGCGCAGGAGGTCAAGCGGGAGTCCGGCATCGCGCCATGCCTCGGTGAAATGGAGATCGAGTCGGTTGATGGCGGCGGGAAAAAGATCGCGGAGGTAATGGATCGCGTTGCGCAGTTCCGAGTTGATATCGGGGCGGACTGTATGGATTTCTGCGGTCAGCCAGAGCGTTTCAAGTGTGGTGACGACGCGTTCGCGGATGCGGCGTTTTTCCCGGACGGTGTATTTCGGGTATTCGTTGCGCACCATTTCCTCGTAAAGGACTCGTTGGCGGGCGCGGACAGATTCGCGTTTGGCTTCGGTTGGGTGGGCGGTGAGGACGGGTTCGACGTGGACTTCTTTGAGGACCTCGAGAATCGTTTTTGGATCGAGTCCGATTTTTAAAAGATCGCGCAAGGCTTGTGGCCAGAGACCGCGGATGGAATCTGCGCCGAGGGCTTTTTCCCGCTCGCGGCGGATTTCTGCTGCGACACGTTCCTCGACCATGTTGAGGAGTTGGAAGCCGATGGAGTAGAGTTTTGGGAGTGCTTCAGGGAGGACAGTGTCGGAATCGATGACGTCGCCGGACCAAGGCATGTGAGCGAGTAGCTCGGTTTCACCCGCGCTTGCTAGAGCATCTTTCAAGCATCCAAGGAGATAGGTGAGGCGTTCGTCAATGAGATCGAAACCTGCGATGCGTAGTTCTTCGCGAGTGGATTGAGGCATGAGAAAAGGAAATGTAGCAATTTCAATGCCGCATTTAGACGGAGAACAGGGAGGTGATCGATTGGCCGCCGTTGATACGTCTGATGGCCTCTCCAAGAAGGGGAGCGATAGTCACGACTTGGACTTTCGGGCCACAAGCTTGTGGCACGGAGTCTGTGGTGATAATTTCCTCGATGTGAGAGTTGGCGAGGCGTTCATTGGCGAGCTCGCTGATGATGGCGTGGGAAACCCCGGCGAAGATGCGTTTCGCGCCGTGTTTGTGGAGAATTTCTGCGGCGGCGGTGAGCGTGCCGGCTGTTTCTGTCATATCGTCGACGAGTAGGACGTCGCGGCCGTTGACATCACCGATGACATTCATGGCTTCAACGCGAGTGGCTGAAATACGGTGTTTCGCGACGATGGCGAGTTCTGCCCCGAGAGCATCGGCGTAGGCGCGAGCCATTTTCACGCCGCCGACGTCAGGGGAAACGACTGTGAGGTTCGAGGTGTCCGGATGGCGCTCGCGGAGGTAGTTGATGAGAACGGGTTTGGCGTAGAGGTGATCCACGGGGATGTCGAAAAATCCTTGGATCTGAGGAGCGTGGAGATCCATGGTCAGCACGCGATTGACACCTGCGGAGGTGAGAAGGTTTGCGACGAGTTTAGCAGTGATGGTAACCCGGGGTTGGTCTTTCCTATCTTGTCTAGCGTAACCAAAAAACGGTATGACCGCGGTGATGCGTTCTGCGCTCGCGCGGCGGGCGGCATCGACCAAGATCAGCAACTCCATGATATTGTGATTCGTAGGAGGGCAAGAGGGTTGGATGATGAACACGTCTTCTCCACGGACGTTTTCATTGATTTTTACCGAGGTCTCGCCATCCGGAAAGGCGTCGACTTGAACATCGGTAAGAGGTTGGCCGAGAGTGTCTGCAATATTTCCGGCAAGTACGCGATGAGCTGTTCCGCTGATGATTTTCATGGGCGGGCTGATTGTTCACAGCGAGACGGGAACGGCAACACTTTGCGTTTTTAATTTTATCTTTTCGTGCCCTGTAACCAACAAAGTCAGGATTTGATGAATAAAATTGCCATTATTTGAAGCGGATTTCCTCGGAAGGGAGGTGTTGAGCTTGTTCGAGGCTGATAATTTTTTTTCTCAGATCTTTTAGGATGAGGTTGCGATCTTCAGGGGTGAGTATAGAGGATAACGGTGTTTGCGTGATGCGTTTTTCCGCTTCGAGAAACAAACGCAAGGCATCTGCGGGTCGCTGATCCAAAAGCGCCATTTCTGCTATATTCATGAGCATGAATCCAGCGAAGTAGCTGGCATTAGGGTCTTGTTTGCTTCGAGCCGCGAGATCGTATGTTTCAAGAGCGATCTGAAATTGTTTTTGCTCTTCATATGCCTTGGCTAGGTTTGTAGTGAGATTAATCCGTAGTGTGTAGCAGGAAGCACCATAGAAGTATTCCGGAAAGGTTTTGAGTAATTCAGAAGCTTGTTTGAAATGCTCAATCGCGACCGCTGCGCTGCCTGTGTATAATTCGTCTAGTCCGGCGTCTGAGAGATGATTAGCTAAATAAAATCGTGAGTGATATCCAGCTTCCATGCCTCCTTGTAGCTGAATCGCTTTTTTGTAATAAGATGTCGCCTCATCGGTTTTCTTCAATAGGCTTAACGCATTAGCGGCGTTGCGTGGATGGAGTGGAGTGAATGGGTGAAGTAAGCTAGCTTTTTTGAAATCCTTGATCGCGATTTCTAATGATTGGCGGAGCTCTTGCTTGTCGGATTTTTCCGGAGATAAATAATAATAAAGAATCCCACGTTGGCTGTGTAGGGATTCGAGTTCCCAATGCGATAGAGCTTTAGTGTAGGCCTCAATTTTTCGCTGATCCGTAATAGGTTTGTTCTCGAAAACGGTTGTCCATATATCTTTGGAAACTAGGCTTCCTTTCCATCCATAAAATGCCATCAAGCAGATGCTCACTAATGCAAAAGCGGTGAGCGAGATGCGGCGAAGCCAGAGAAATCTGACAGATTTGAAAGATTCATGGATGCGATCATGGCTGGCCGCAGCTAGGCAGATGGCGAGCAAGATGGCGCCGGGAGCTGTGTGAAGGACTCCTTCAAAGTTGGACTGGATAAAAATACCGATGAAGGCTGCGATGCCTCCGATTCTCCAAGCATCGCCATGAGCGTATTTTGTCCATTCTCCCTGAGCGAGAGAACGGAAAGTGCATAAGATCCAAATGCCAACCACAAATGAGGAAAGCACAATGGCACCGATGATTCCGTAGTCGGTGAAGACTTGGATAAATTCATTGTGCACATGTTCTGGATCTGCGCCAAAACCGCCGATTTCTTCGATATTCCAAAACTGATAATTTTCCCAACTGAAGCTGCGGCTTCCGCCACCCATGAAGGGATGTAGCATAATGCATGAGAGTGCGATTCCATAGAGATAAAGACGTATGTCATTATCCAGCATATCGATGAGATCGCTACCTTCGTGACGGGTTTGTTGGACTGACTCAAGGGTGGAAAGACCGATCGCAATAATGCCTAACATTACAATCGGAGCGAGCACGAGCGCGACGCCACTCCATTTGCGATCATCACGTTTGCTGGTCATTAGCCAGTAAATGAGCAGCGTGAAAACACCGCAGCTAGCGCCTAGCATGCCGCTGCGGGATTTTGTAATAAAAATAGCGGCAATCCCAAGTATGGCCAAGAGTAATAGGATGATTTTGGCGAATATGGGCCACGAGCTTTTTAGTGAAAATGCGCCTAACAATAATGAGCTTACGATTAAAAATGCAGCACAATGACTGTAGTGACGAAAAAATCCAGCTGGCCAAGTACGCGAAACGTGGGGGATGATAAAATTGTAAGTGATATCCTGCATCTGAACGGCCATAACCGCGAGATTAGCACCAAGCAACAACGCGATGCCGACGATGATAATGCTTTGTGCTGTGTTATTGCGAAAGGCGTTTTGAAAAACGATGAATGTGGAAACTGCCATGACCACGAGTGAGAGATCGATCAGTGCTAGTTCTTGAGCAGGGGAAAACCAAGCCCGCCCGCCGAACCATGCAGCAGTGGCTAATCCGGTGATGAGAACGTAGAGATTCAATTTTCCCAAACCGTCTCGCCAAATGTTAGGAAGAGCGAAAACTATGGCAACGGCGAAGCAAAGCATGGTTGGTCCCCAAGTCCATATTTTCAGGGTCGGACCCATGATCACGCTGAGGATTAGACCAGCGATCCAGAAGATAGAAGAAGCGATCTGCATGGTTTAAAAAACGAAATGTTACTTCGCTCCTTTTCCAAATAGAACGGCTGGTATCGTTTTGAGTAGGATTTGTAAATCTAACCACAGCGACCAGTTATCGATGTAGCGAAGATCCATTGCCACCCAATCTTCGAAGCGGGTGATTCTATTTCGTCCGCCGATTTGCCATTCGCAAGTGATGCCCGGTTTCACACTTAATCTTCTGCGGTGAGAAATTTCACTGAACGCTTCAACTTCATACAGCGGCAGAGGTCTGGGACCAACTAAGCTCATTTGACCCGCCAATACATTCAAGAGCTGCGGTAGTTCATCGATGCTGAGTTTTCTGAGTATAGCGCCAAAAGGAAAAATGCGTGGATCGTGATTCAGTTTAAAAACAGGGCCTTCCATCTCATTGCCGTGTTCTTCTTTGATCGTGTTCAGTAATTCCTCAGCGTTTGCCACCATGGTTCTGAACTTCAGCATTTTGAAGGGGGTGCCATAACGACCTGCGCGCATTTGTGTGAACATTGCCGGAGCTCCTGGGCTGGTGATTTTGATCCCGATAAAAGCAAATACCCAGAGAGGTAAGGTTACAAAAATGATGAGTAACGAGAGAATTCGATCGATAAGTTCTTTAGCGAAAATTGACCATGAAAGGTCTGGGGTGGAGCGCAAGACCAACATCGGTTTTGAACCGACCGAATCGAATGTCGGGCGAGCGATCTGTGTGCGGATGAACGATGCGGAGATCCATGCTTCAACGCCTTGCAGCTCACAGATCTCAATCGCGCTCGCGACTTTTTCAAACTCTGCCGTCCGAGTGGTGAAGATTACCCGACTGATCGATCTCTTTTTCAGGATGATGAAGAGTTCATCGGTAGGGCGAGTTGAGAGGTTGAAGTGTTCCCTAATGTCACAATCATCCAAGCTGTTTTGATCAATCTCGGAGAGAAATTGTGAAATCTCTTTTTCGTCGCCAACGATGATGACCTGTTCTTTTCCTATCCCGCTTATTCTGCGGCGTCTTAGTAAGATTGCAGAGCTGCGTTCTCTGATTAGCAAAAAGACAAAAATAAAAATTGAAGCGGTTACGAGGGTAATACGGGGTGCCTCGGGTAATTTCGCTAAGACGGTTGCCACAGCGATAGCTAAACCGATGATGAAAATTCCCTGAATCAACTGCCAAGTCGCGACTTCATTTTTTTTGTAACGTGATTTTTCATAGAAGCCAAATCGCTCCAATACGAGTGGAGTGAATGGCACGGCGATATAAAGCACCCAAGCGATCGATGTTAGGTCCGATTGATCAATCGCTGGCAGGTTTAATAGCAAGCGGATTGGATCCCTCAGTAATCCCGCTAACCAAAACGAGAGCAAAACCAACAACGCGTCTACGATGAGATAAATTTGGGTGGTGAAAGAGTCTTTACGGGAAGCGGCCATGTAAAACGAAAAGGAATTATGATGAGTAGACTAGGATGTAAATAGCAACCTGCCTAAGATATTTTATAGCCCCCGATACTCCGCTGCAAGACGTTTTGCAGTAGCGATGGTATTTCTATGGAGTTTGGCGGTGAACTCGGGTTGGCGGTTGTAGCCTCCGCCGTAAAGAATGGCGATAGGGATGCGGTTTTTGATCATCGCTCGCAGCAGGACTTCATCGCGACGTTGGATCTCTTTTAACGAAAGGTGCATTTGCCCAAAGCGGTCGTTGCGATGGTTGTCCGCACCTGAAATCCAGATCACCAGATCCGGTGCGAATTTGTCGAGTGAGTCGGCGAGGGTTTGGAAAAGGGCATTGAGATACATTTCACCTTCCACGTAACGAACCGTCTCAACATCCAGCGAGGAGCTGACTTTCCGGGTTGGATAATTTTTTCCGACATGGATCGAGTAGGTAAACACTCGTGGGTCATCACCGAGCAGGGAGGCGGTGCCGTTGCCCTGATGGGCATCGGTATCGACCACCATGATTTTGATGTTGGGTTGTTTGTCTTGGAGATCTCGGATCGCGATCGCGACGTCGTTGAAAACGCAGTAACCCTCACCGTGTTCGCGAAAGGCATGATGTGTTCCGCCAGCGAGGCAGACGCCGACGCCCTCAATTAGCGCGGCTTCACAGGCGAGGCGGGTGGCTTCGACTTCCGTAGCTGAGCGAGAAAAGAGATTGGGAGTGGAGGGGAGTCCGAGTAAGAGTTGTTCTTTTCTATCTAACGCCGCGGACTGGATTTTCTCGATGTAAGCTCGATCGTGAACCCGGAGAATGCGATGATAATCCGTGGCTCGGACCTCAATGATTTCCTCAGGTCGGAGGATCTTTTCGTTCAACAGCATCTCTTTAGAAACCCGGAACTTATCCATCGGAAACGGATGTCCGTCCGGAAGTTCGAGCTCAAGAGCCTGTGAGTAAAAGCAACGCATCGCGGAAAACTTAGGGGATAGACGGCAGATCGCAAGACACAAGACACAAGATAGAAGATAGAAGATAGAAGATTGGAGATAGAAGATTGGACCTCTCCCATCTCAAATTCCAAAAGTTGACGCGGCACTCTGGGTGTCTAGAGTGGCGGCGTGTTTCAGATCGTTTTTAATGAAATTAGTGCGGCGGAGATTTCCGCTTTGGGGACTTTAGAGCAGCTTGAGTTGTTGGAGGAATTCCATGTGACCGAGCAGGATCTGAATGGATCGGGGAGTGATCGGTTTGGAAAAATCGAGCGCGACGGACATGTGATGTATCGATTCCGTGCTAAGGAATACCGATTCTATTTCGAGGTGAAAGATGGATCTATCATTGTTCACCGCGTGTTACACAAAGGCACCTTGTCGGATTTCTTATTCCGCTCCAAAATGCCACTTGCTGAAGATGAGGCTTTGGCAAACTCCAAACATTTCTGGAAGCTGATCGACGAGGGTCGCAATGCTCGGAGGATTTGAAGAAGCGGTTGCGGCTGCGTCGCTCGGTGATTCGGTAAGACTGGAACATTGAACTACCGAAACACCTTCTTCTTCGAAGGCGTGATGTGAGGTGGAGCTAGGTAGATGGGCTGTGGAGGTTTCGCAGCCCATTCTTCACGGGTTTGAAGCGAGGCGTTTTGCCAAACCTGCCAAATTCCACGGGCTATAGGATGTTCGACAGGGATATCATGATTCCGAATTTGCTCCATAGAAAAACAGTTTTCGCTTGTTTGTAGGGCAGCAGTAAAGCCCGCAGCATCTGTGAGCGAAGGGCCGTCGATGAGAGAGCCATTTTTGATTTGTGCGATCCAATAAGAGCCTCGGCGAGCATCTCCGACGGCAATGCAGGATTTCTCGGATAGCGCGGATTTGGTGGCGAGCAAGGAAGGGATAGAGATGGTTTTGCAGCCGGAAATTAAAGCGGCTCCTTGCGCAGCGGCGATCCCGACGCGGGTGCCGCTGTAACTTCCCGGGCCGCTGCCGACGAGGACCGCATCAAAATGCCGGGAGCCATATTCCTCAACGATTTCCGCAAGCGGCCCAAACAACAAGGCGTTGTGGCGGCGATCGCTGGTAAAGCTCTTTTCGATCAGGATCTGTCCATCAACCGCCAACGCGAGCGACGCGGTATCAGTAGAGGTCTCGAAAATCAGGATGGCAGGCACGGCTGCAGGCTAACGCGAAATCCAATTTATGGTAGTTGAAATTCTTTTCTCGCCTTCACGGTTTACTTTTTCTCAATAACCCTTTCCATTCGCGCGCTGCCGCAAGGCACCTCATTTTGAGGTTTAGAATTTAAAATTTAAAGTTTTCACCTGTGTCCACTCTTCTCTCCGCGAACGAAATCCGCCTTTCCTACTCTTATCAGAATCTTCTCGATGGGGTGACGTTGGCAGTTGCTTCTGGAGAAAAAGTCGGCTTGGTCGGGCGAAATGGCTGCGGCAAAACCTCCTTGCTGAAAATTTTGACCGGCGAGCAACAAGCGGATTCCGGAGATCTCTCACTACGCAGGGGAATTCGCACGGGTTATCTGCCACAAGAGTTCGAGCTCGATCCCGAACTCTCGGTTCACGAAAACATCGCAGCGGGTGCAGCCGATATCGTCGAGGCAATGCGTCGTTATGAAAACGGAGATGGCACGGAAACGGAACTCCAAGGATTTCTCGAGCTGCTCGATCACACGGATGGCTGGAATCTCGATTCACGCATCGTCTCTCTTTCCAATGCACTCGGCACGCCTGCGCTCGACGCACCAACCGGTCCGCTTTCCGGTGGAGAAAAACGCCGGGTCGCGCTCTGCCGCGCGCTGGCCTGTCAGCCGGATTTGCTTCTGTTAGACGAGCCTACCAACCATCTCGATGCTGAGTCAATCCGTTGGTTGGAGGACGTTTTGAAAAGCTTTGCCGGTGCGGTGATCTTTGTGACTCACGATCGCTATTTCCTTGATGTTATCGCCACCCGTATCATCGAGATCGATAATGGTCGTGCGTATTCGCATGCGGGAAATTACACGGCGTATCTGGAGAGTAAGGCGATCCGACAACAGATTGCTGAACAATCCGAGCGTCGGCGTCAGAGATTCTTGCGCACGGAACTCGAAGGGGTGCGCGCCGGAGTGAAAGCCCGTGGTACAAAACAACGTACACGACTCGATGCGTTCTACGAGATCGAGGGCATGGAAGCACCGCCAGAAGAGCGCGAGATGGATTTGCTTTTGCCGCCCGCCGCAGATCTGGGACATGTGGTGATTGAGCTCGAACAAGCCGGGGTCAACGTCGGCACAGAGAAAATTCCGCGTTGGTTGTTTCGTCATCTCGATCTCTCGATTCGTCCGGGAACCTGCACGGGGATCGTTGGAAAAAACGGCGTTGGTAAAACCACGTTACTCAAACTCTGCCTGAATCAGCTCGATCCGA
The DNA here is from genome assembly GCA_945885485.1 of Prosthecobacter debontii. Lineage (GTDB taxonomy): Bacteria > Verrucomicrobiota > Verrucomicrobiia > Verrucomicrobiales > Akkermansiaceae > Luteolibacter. Next base: position 9,137 of record CAMCYT010000007.1, on the reverse strand, counting down.
CCGAAGGCACGGCGGTTCTTGGGAAGCGCGTGAAAATCAATTACATCGACCAATCACGGATGCAGCTCGATGGTACAGGTTCGTTGTTAGATGAAATTTCCGATGGTAATGAAAAAGTACAGTTCGGCAACGAAACCCTCGGCGCGCGTGCGTATCTCCGGCGTTTCCTTTTCAACAACGAACGCATCAACGAACGTGTCGATCTCCTCTCCGGAGGCGAACGCGCGCGCCTGATGCTGGCGAAAGTTTTAAAAACCGGCGGCAATCTCATCATTCTCGACGAGCCGACCAATGACCTGGATCTCCCATCGCTGCGGATGTTGGAAGAAGCGCTATGTAGTTTTGGTGGCAGCATTCTCTGTGTTTCTCACGATCGCTATTTCCTCGATCGAATTTGCGATCAGATCATCGCGTTCGAAGACGATGGAATCCACGTCACTCCCGGAAATTATTCCTATTACTTGGAAAAACGCCAACAGCGCGAGGCAGGACAAAAAGCCCAAGCACAGGCATTCAAAGCCCTCCAACCGCAGAAGTCGACGAATCGCTCCGACAAACCCAGAAAACTTTCCCAGAAAGAACGCGCGGAACTGGAGACGATCGAGGACAGAATTTTCGCTGCTGAAGATAAAGTCTCATCCATCGAGAAACGCGTCAACGATCCTGAGTTCCAGATTGATCACTACGATAAAATCCCCGCCGAAATGGAGAAACTTGAAGACGCCCGCGCAGCGGCACTTGCTCTATATGCCAGGTGGGAAGAGTTGCAGGCGATCGCGGATGCGGAGCAGGGGTGAAGCTATTGGGGTCTGAAATGCCGTGAAGTCGGGCGAATCCTAGATCTGACGGACTTCAAGCGGCGTATTTCCCGCAATTTCCTTCAATCTTTAGTCTTGCAAAGGGAGTCTAGTCTCCTAGGTTCGCCCTCCGTTTTTCTTTTGTCTGGCGAACGGTCGGAGCCCCGGTGTTCGTCAGATGCATCTTTTCCGGGGCAATTGTCGGAAGGAAAACGTAAACAAACTAACCAAACCATTAACCAAATATGAGTACTGCACTAGCAGAACCAACCAATCAGGAACTGAGCGATTTGATCGACTCCAAGTTCAAGGAATTCCGCGAGGGTTCCATCGTCAAAGGCACCATCCTTGAAATCCGTCCGCAGATCGTCCTCGTGGACATCGGCTACAAATCAGAAGGTGCGATTCCATCCAACGAGTTCGAGGATGATGAAATTGAAATCGGTGACGAAATCGAAGTGCTTCTTGAGCGCCTCGAAAACGACGAAGGCATGGTCGTTCTCTCCAAAGAGAAAGCCGCCTACAAACAAAACTGGGACAAGATCGTCAAAGTCTATCAAGACGGCGGCCTCGTTCGCGGCAAAGTCAAAGCAGTTGTCAAAGGCGGTCTCACCGTCAACGTTGGCGTCGAGGCTTTCCTTCCCGGTTCACAAGTGGACATCATTCCACCGAAAGATCTCTCCGAATATGTGGGCAACGTCTACGAATTCAAAATCGTTAAAGTTAACGACGAGCGTAAGAACATCGTTCTTTCCCGCCGCGAAGTTATCGAAGCCGAGCGCTCCGAGCAACGCCAAGCGTTCCTTCAAACCGTCAAGATCGGCGACAAAGTTGTCGGCGCGATCAAGAACATCACCGACTTCGGTGCGTTCGTCGACCTCGCAGGCATGGACGGACTTCTTCATATCACCGATATGTCATGGGGCCGTATCAACCATCCTTCCGAACTGCTCCACATCGGTCAGTCCGTGGATGTTGTCATCCTCGACGTCGATAAGGACAAAGAGCGCGTTTCGCTTGGTCTCAAGCAAATGTCCGACAATCCATGGGAAGATATCGAGCGCAAATACCCAATCGGTCAGCAAGTTAAAGGACAAGTTACCAAACTTCTCCCTTACGGCGCGTTCATCGAAATCGAGCGTGGTGTTGAAGGTCTTGTGCACGTTTCCGAGCTTAGCTGGGTCAAACGCATCACCCGTCCATCCGACGTTCTCGAAATCGGTCAGGAAATCACGGCAGTGGTTCTTGGCATCAGCATCGAGGAACAAAAAATCTCGCTCGGTGTCCGCCAACTCGAAGGCAATCCATGGGACGAAATCGAACTCCGCTACCCAGTGGGTGCAACGATCACCGGACCTGTCCGCAACCTTACCGCTTATGGTGCGTTCGTGGAACTGGAAGAAGGTATCGACGGTATGATCCACGTTTCCGACATGTCTTGGACTCGCAAAATCAATCATCCTTCCGAAGTTCTCAAAAAGAACGACGAGATCGAAGCCATCGTTCTTGCGATCGACAAAGCAAACCAACGCGTCTCACTCGGTATCAAACAAACCGAAGGTGACCCATGGTCCGCTATCGACGACCGCTTCAAGGTCGGCGACCTCGTCAAAGGCACAGTTGCTAAGATCGCATCGTTCGGTGCGTTCGTATCCCTCGAAGGTGATATCGATGGCCTCATCCACATTTCGCAACTCAGCGAAGACCACGTGGAAAAAGTCAAAGACGTCATCAAAGTTGGCGACGGAATTGAAGCCCTCGTCATCAAGGTCGACAAAGTCGAGCGCCGCATCGGTCTCTCGATCAAAGCTGTTGGTTACTCCGAAGAGCACCTCAAGAAAGAAAGCGCCAGCTTCGAGTCCCTTCGCCCATCTTCCGAGATGGTCGGCCTCGAGCAAGCCTTCAATCTTGCTACTGCCGCTTCCGAAGAGTGGAGCCCAGGCGACGATAAATAAATTCTATCCGAGCCGTAGCCCCGACATATAGGGGTTAACAATACGGCCCGAGATTTTCACAAAAGCCGGACGGGTTCTCCTGTCCGGCTTTTTCGTATTCTATGTTTTTTACAGTCGCGCTTTTTACTATTATGGGAGCGTAGTGGACATGGACAACTATTGACCTAATGATTGAATCAAAGTAACTGCGGAAGATGGAGAATACGGAGAAGAGGGTTGAAACCTACTAGTAAATCGTCTGGGATTTGGGCTTGTTTTACAGGGAGGGAGGAGATGGAGATGGAGATGAGGAGTTAAGAAATAAACATTTTCTTTTTCATAGAATCAGCTTCCTGCCTCCTTTCTTCCTCCCTCCCTCATTTTTGAAAAAAGCCCGAACCTCTCTAATGCCCTAGAGAGCGATAGGGTATGAGTTTCGGCTATTTTTTACCACTAAGCTCCCATTGTGGTCTAAAAATGGCAGGTATTGAAACATGAATTCTTAGCTCGCTACGGACGGTCAGATCAGGTTGATTTCTGAAATTATGAAACGCAGGCAATTTTTCAAAGGTGGAGTGGTCACAGGCGCGCTGGTAGGTATCACTGGAGTATCGGCAGAGGAATTGCCGAAGACACCAAAGCAAGTTGAAGGTCCGTTTTATCCGGTGGTGGCGCAGAAGGACAAAGATTTTGATCTAACCAAAATCGAAGGACAAGAAGGCACCGCACAGGGTAAAGTGGTGATCATTTCGGGAGCTATTTTGAATACGGATGGCACACCCATTGAAGACGCGACGGTGGATTTATGGCAGGCAAACGCGGCGGGTCGGTATAATCATCCCACTGATAAAAACGAGGCGCCGCTGGATACGAATTTCCAAGGATGGGCGATTGTGCCGAGTGGGAAAAAAGGGGAGTTCAAATTTAAAACGATAGTGCCCGGATCTTACCCAGCATCCAAAGACTGGTCACGTCCGCCGCACATTCATTTCAAAGTTTCCAAGCTCGGTTTCGTGGAATTGATCACCCAGATGTATTTCCCCGGTGAAAAGCTCAACGATAGCGACAAGCTCTTGCAACGTGTGCCCGAAGCGGATCGCGCGTCTTTGATCGCGAAGCTAATTCCCGGAGAGCCGGAGACTTACGAATTTAAAATCGTCCTCGAGAAGGCTTGATCATTCGCTAGGTGGTTTGCGGAGGGATTTTTTCTGAGATAGGATGCGTTTGTCGGCGACGGATTGTTGCTTAGAACGACGTGACCTTCGGCGTTTTTGCCGGCGCATTTTCTCGATCGCTTGGGTTTTCGCGGAGGCTTTACCGTTGGCGATGGCGTCGAACTGATCGCAAAGCTCCCTACGGGCGAGGAAACGATTCATCTCACGGGAACGATCCATCTGGCACTTGATCGCTATGCCGGTGGGGAGGTGTTTGAGAAAGACGCAGTTTGAGGTTTTGTTGATTTTCTGGCCTCCTGCGCCCGAGCCACGGACGAATTTTTCCAATAAATCCGCCGGCTCAATCCCAAGCGACAGCATCCGCTGGTCGAGGGCGGCGATTTTGTCTGGGGAAGGAAGGTTCATGGGCTGAAATTTATTGTGTGTAAAACGAATCTATTTGAAAGCTGCAGCATACCCTGTTGAGTATTCCTCTCCGATGAAAAAAATCATAATCTTCCCACTTGCCGCTGCGGCATTGTTTCATGGAGCGATCAGTGCTCAAGTCACCGACAAAACAGCCGATTTCAAAGTCGCTGCTGGATTCAAACTGGAGCAGATCTATGAGGTAAAAAAAGAGGAGGGGAGCTGGGTTGCTTTGACTGAAGATGGACAAGGTCGATTGATTGCTGCTGACCAATATGGCGGTCTTTTTCGTATTACCGTTCCGGCGCTTACAGGCGGCGAGACCAAAGTTGAGGCTTTGGATATTCCAATCGGTGGTGCCCACGGGCTGCTTTGGCATGAAGGTGTGCTCTATATTTCGATCAATGAGCGGTCGCAGAAAAACCCAGTGGAAACGGGTGTATGGAAAGCTAGAGAAACCGCAACGGGTTATGAAAAACTTGAGCTTGTAAAAGCGATTAAAGCAGGTGGTGAGCACGGTGTGCATTCCTTGGTGCTATCTCCTGACAAGAAGTGGGTCTATTTGATCACCGGGAACTTTGCCCACGTTCCTGAAGTCACGGATTCATTTGCTCCGAAAGTATGGGCGGAGGATCAACTCGTGTTGCGAAATCCCGATGGTAATGGCCATGCGGCAAACGTATGGGCTCCCGGTGGATTCATCGCACGCTTCCAACTTGATGGATCAAATTGGCAGTTGGTTTCCATGGGGCAACGCAATACTTATGACGCTGCGTTCCACGACAGCGGCGAGTTGTTCGCCTACGATGCGGATATGGAATGGGATTTCGGAATGCCGTGGTATCGTCCCACACGGATTTCTCACATTGTTCCTGGCACCGAGCTTGGTTGGCGGAATGGCACCGGAAAATGGCCAACTTACTATGAAGACAGCATGGGCCCAGTTCTCAATATCGGTCCGGGATCGCCGACAGGGATGCTCGCGGGTCGCGGCTTCAAAGCTCCTGCGAAATATCAACAAGCGCTGTATGCCTTCGATTGGACCTTCGCGACGATTTACGCCGTGCACCTGACTCCTGATGGCGCCTCGTTTAAGGCTGAGAAAGAAGAATTCATCTCCGGTGCCGGATTGCCTCTAACAGATGCGATCATTGGAAAAGATGGCTCGATGTATTTCGCGACGGGTGGTCGCAAAGGAAAATCTCATCTCTGGAGAGTAGTTTATACGGGCAAAGAATCCACCGCACCTAAACTCGCAAAATCCACACCCAACTCAACCCGGGATAAACTTGCGGAAATGATCCGCGATCCGAAAAAGTTCGATGCGGATCTTGCACTCAAGCAATTGAGTTCTGAAGAGCGCACCCTACGTTTCATGGCACGCATCGCTTTGGAACGTTCGCCGGATGCCGGATGGATCCCGAAAATTTCATCTCAGAAAGACTCATGGTCGCGCATTTTGGGATCGATGGCACTTGCCAGATTGGATGGTAAAAAACATCGCAGTGTCGCTTTGGAAACCTTGTTAAAAGTCGATTGGAAAACACTTTCCCAACAACAACAGATCAATTGGCTGAGAGCCGCTGGCTTGGTGTTTATTCGCGGTGGTGAGCCAACGGCGGAGGAAAAGACCGCCGTCATTTCAAAAATCGATGCGTCCTATCCTGCAACAGATCGCTTGGTGAATTTTGAACTCGCCCGCATGCTTTGCTACCTTCAGGCACCGAATGTCGTTTCGAGAACTTTAAAACTGATGGACGAGGCTCCTGCTACTGATGCGGATGAGTGGAAGACATTGGTGGATCGGAATTCGAGATATGGCAACGACATCAATAGTGTGATCAAGAATCACCCGCCGACCGCTCAGATTCATTACATCTATTGCTTAAGATCTGTCAAAGGCCCTTGGAAAGGCGATGAGAGAAGACGCGTTTTCAACTGGTTCCGAGAAATCGAAAGCCGCAGCGGTGGCAATAGCTACGGCAAATTCATCGCTATGATCCGCAAACAGATCTATGAAAACGGCACTCCCGAAGAACAAAAGCTCTTTGCTGCCGAAGTGCAAGCCCCTGCGCAAAAACCGAAAGCCCTGCCCCCAGTCAAAGGCCCGGGTAGAGCTTGGACAGTAGAAGAAATCAAGAAAGTCACAAGCGAAGGCCTGACCAATCGAAATCTGGAGAATGGCAAAGCCATGTTTGAGGCATCGCTCTGTGCGACCTGCCACAAATTCGGTGCAGAAGGCGGAGCCCAAGGCCCCGACCTAACCAACCTTTCGGGCCGATTCAAAATCGAAGACCTCGCACATTCCATCGTCGATCCCAGCCAAGTGATTTCCGATCAATACGAATTCACCGAAATTGTGAAGCACGATGGATCGAGCATCACGGGTCGCGTGCTCAACGAGAAAGACGAGATACTGATCCTGGGAGTTAATCCGTTTGATTTCACCAATCAGCTGGAAATCAGCCGCAGCGACATCAAGAGCACGGCACCATCAAAAGTGTCCCCGATGCCATCAGCGATGATCAATCGTCTGAATGCGGATGAACTCAAAGATCTGTTCGCTTATTTGTTAGGGGTGAAATAATCACCCCTTCAACAAATACCGCGAAGACCAAACATAGTTACAACCTGAGATAACTGTTAGTGCAACGGCGATGACTAGAGTGATCGGCATAAACCTCCCGCCATCTGTCCATTCTGGGATGGTGAGAGTTTGGAGAAATTTTAGTGAACTGGGGACGCTGGTCATAGTTTTCAACGTCAGCCAGATTAGGCCGGCGATGAGGTAGGTGAGTTGGAAGGTGGTTTTCCATTTTCCCAGATTGTCGGCAGCGAGGACCTGTCCGGCTTCGATGGCGATTTGGCGGAGTCCGGTGACGAGGAATTCACGGCCGATGATGAGGGAGGTGATCCAAACGGGGCAGATGCCTTTTGCGGTAAGAAACACGAAGGCGGCGCAGACGAGGATTTTGTCAGCGAGGGGATCGAGCAGTTTACCGAGAGGGGTGACGAGGTTCATTTTACGCGCCAGCCAGCCATCGACGAAATCGCTGACGGCCGCGATGATAAACAGAATCAAGGCGGTGACATGGCCCCAGATGCTCTCCCAAGCTACGAAAAAAACGAACGCCGCCGTCAGGACGAGGCGTGAAAGAGTGATCGCATTTGGGAGGTTCACGCGACGAATGTGCAAAATTGATGGAGAAAAGGCAACAAGGTGTTGCACAGAATCGTCTTGTCTCTTATTTCCCGCGCGCGGGACAGCCGCAAATAATTATGAGCAACAGTGACTTTGGACTAATCGGACTGGCCGTCATGGGTCAGAATCTTGTGTTAAACGTGGAATCAAGAGGTTTTCAAGTCTCCGTTTATAATCGCACGACCAGCGCCATGCAGGAGTTTGTCGCAAAACATCCTGACAAGAAAATCGTTGGTGAGGAAACTCTCGAGGGTTTCGTGCAGTCATTGGCATCGCCGCGCAAGGTCATGATCATGGTGAAAGCCGGTGGTCCCGTGGACGCGGTGATCGAATCGCTCATCCCGCTTCTCGACAAAGGTGACATCATCATCGACGGCGGAAACTCTCTCTACACCGACACCGAGCGCCGCGACAAATGGCTTGGTGATCTCGGCTTCCGTTTCATCGGTGCCGGTGTTTCCGGTGGTGAAGAAGGCGCTCGCAAAGGCCCATCCATCATGCCCGGCGGCCCGACATCCACTTGGGATGTGATGAAACCGATTTTCGAAAGTATCTCCGCAAAAGTTGATGGCGAGCCATGCGTCACGCACATCGGCACCGGTGGTGCGGGTCACTACGTGAAAATGATCCACAACGGCATCGAATACGGCGACATGCAGTTGATTTGCGAAGCCTACAACATTTTCAAAGCAGCCGGCTTCACTTCTGCGGAACTTGGGAAAGTCTTCACCGATTGGAACAACGGCGACCTTGAAAGCTATCTGATCCAGATCACCGCGAAAATTTTCGAACAAACCGATCCTGAAACCGGTGCTGCATTGGTTGATAAGATTCTCGATACTGCCGGACAAAAAGGCACAGGCAAATGGACGCTCATTAACGCCGTTGAAAACGCGGTCGTGATCTCCACCATCAACGCCGCTGTCGAAGCCCGCATTCTCTCTTCCATGAAAGACAAACGCGTCGCCGCCAGTGCATTCCTAAAAGGACCTGAAGCGATCATTTCCACCGAGAAAGCCGAGCTCGTCAAAAAAGTTCACGATGCCTTGTTCGCATCGAAAATCATTTCCTACGCACAAGGCCTCGATCTCATCGCTGCGATGGGTGTTGAAAAAGGCTGGGGACTCGACCTCAGCAAGATCGCTGCGATCTGGCGTGGCGGTTGCATTATCCGTGCACGTTTTCTCAACGACATCACCGATGCGTATCGCAAAGATCCTAAGCTCACTAACCTGATGCTTGCACCGTTCTTCACGAAACTCCTCAACGAGTTCCAACAAAACTGGCGCGAAGTCGTTTCCATCGCAACGCTCGCCGGTATCCCGGTTCCTGCGTTCAGTGCATCGCTCGGTTACTACGATAGTTACCGCAGCGCGGTGCTTCCAGCTAACCTGCTACAAGCACAACGCGACTTCTTCGGCGCACACACCTACGAGCGCACCGACAAGCCACGCGGTGAAATGTTCCATACCGATTGGCCAGAGGTCATTGGATGAGTTTCAGAAAGGAACCGCGATTTTCAATCGCGTTTGGTAGGGCGCCATCGCCGAGGGCGCCGCGCGAAGCGGATCGTAATCGCTGCTCTGTTAAAATATCCAATTCTTCCTCATTCCATGCGGCGCCC
>CAMCYT010000006.1 GCA_945885485.1 Prosthecobacter debontii | reverse complement strand
CTGTTGCCTATTATCAGAGAAAAGGTTGAACCCGATAGCCTGGTCTACACCGATAACTTTCGTTCCTATAATGCACTTGATGTTAGTGAATTTCATCACCTTCGAATCAACCACTCAGAACTGTTTGCCGATCAAAAGAATCACATCAATGGAATCGAGAATTTTTGGAACCAAGCAAAGCGTCATTTGCGAAGATTTAATGGTATCAAAAAAGAGAACTTTCACTGGTTTTTGAAGGAGTGTGAATGGCGCTTCAATGGAGGTAACCATCAAATGCTCTTGAAGCAGCTTAAATACTGGGTAAAACAGGCTCAGCAATAACCCTTAGCTAGTACAGCCCCCTCTTTAATTATCTGCGTGTATCCGTGTCCATCCGTGGTTCGTTTTTCTTTTACAGCTTAAATAAAAAAACGAGTTGTTTCAAAGAGCTTGCTGCAATCAGTATCCCGCCATGCAAGACCACATCCTCGCCAAAATCGAATCTCTCGGCTTCAAACTTCCAGAAGTCCCGACACCCGTCGCCGCTTATGTGAACTGTGTCCGCAGCGGAAATCTCCTCTTCCTTTCCGGCGGACTCCCGATTGATGGCGATAGAAAAATGCTCGGCAAAGTCCCTTCCGTTTGCACTATAGAAGATGCAGTCGAAGGAGCACGCATCATCATCCTCAACCGCCTCGCCGTCATCAAAGAAGCCATCGGCTCGCTCGATAAGGTCAAACAAATCGTCTCCCTCAACGGCTTCGTAAACTCCGATCCCGATTTCTACGGCCACCCACAAGTCGTCAACGGCGCTTCGGAACTCCTCGTCCAAATCTTCGGCGAAAAAGGCAAACACTCCCGCACCGCCCTCGGCGCTGCAGCGTTGCCGTTAAATGTTTCGGTAGAAATTAACCTGATCGTTGAGGTGGAGTAATTTTTAAAAGAGAACCGCGGATAAACGTGGTTCCTCTTCATTTCTTCCATCGAAAAATTTTCCTTTACCTAAAGCCATTTCTCATTGAGTTTTGTTCTGAAGAACACTGTTCAAAAAAGCCATGGCCCATCAACTCACCTCAAGACAAAAGGAAATCCTCGAATATCTCCACAAATCCAGCCGCACCACTGGTTTGATGCCGAGCACTCGGGAGCTTCAACACTACTTCGGTTTCGCCAGCCAAACCGCTGCCATGAGCCACCTCCGTGCGCTTGAGAAAAAAGGCGTCATCCAACGCGTTCCCGGAAAAGCCCGCGCCGTAATTTTCCCTGAGGAACTCGACCGCGAAGAAATCCGCGACATCCCTATCTACGGTCGCATCGCCGCCGGCTTCGGCGAAAGCACCGCCCCAGAACCCGAAGGCTGCATCTCCATCGACATCGCCTCTCTCGGCTGCCGCGGCAAAAACGAGACTTTCGCCCTCCGCGTCCGTGGCGAATCCATGATCGATGCGCATATTTGCGATGGTGACACCGTCATCCTCGAAAAACGCGAAGCCCGCAACGGCGATGTCGTCGCCGCCCTCATCGATGGCGAAACCACACTCAAACGTTTCATCTCCCAAAAAGGTAAAACTTATCTTCATGCAGAGAATGAAAACTTCCCCGATCTCATACCGACCGAGGAACTCATCATCCAAGGCGTCATGATCGCCTTGCTGAGGAAAGCTGCCTAAAAGTCGGGACATGAATCTAAAGATCCCAGCAGGGATCACAGACATTAGCCCGGCGGTCAAAGACCCCGGGTATCCAGCCCAAAGAAATATCCGATCCCGGCAGGGATCGCAGAAGCGCAGATAAAAAGTCGATAATTCCTTCCTGCTTTTCCGCCTTCCTTGTTCATCACTCTTCATTCGCGTCCATTCGCAGCGAAAAATTCTTCGACTTTAAATCTTTAAGACCTTAGCTACCCACCCCATCATTCCGTCATGGATGATTTCGAAAAGAAGATCGATGACGCGTTAGCAAATCCTCAGAACCAAGGCGAAATGGCTGACGCGGATTCCGTAGGTACGGTTGGCTCGCCCGACTGCGGTGATATGATGCGGATGTGGCTGAAGTTCTCCGAGAAAGACGGCAAGAAAATCATCGATCGCGCATCTTTCCAGGCTTTTGGCTGCCAAACAGCTATCGCCGTCGCATCTATCGCCACCCAACTTCTCAAAGGCAAAACCGCCGAAGAAGCCCGCCATCTCAGTGCTCAAGACCTCGCTGGCGATCTCGGCACCCTGCCACCCATGAAAATTCACTGCGGCCAACTCGTCGAAGGTGCCTTGCGCAACGCCCTGGATTCTGATTCAACCCCCTCGCCCTCTAACAAACCCAAAAACACGCTCATCGGCGACATCCACTCCGCCAAACCCAAGATCATCAAAATCGTCCCACTCGAAACCTCTGACGATCAAGCTTGAGTATCACGCCGGTTTTCCCTAATCAATAGAACGATTGCAAAATCTCCATTATTAAAAGATAACCTATTTCACCGTGCTAGAACTCAAAGACGTCTGTTTCACCATCCGTAAAGACGGCGAAGATGTAAATCTCGTCGATCACGTATCGATCAAAATTCCCAAAGGTCACTTCATGGCCATCGTGGGTCCCTCAGGTTGCGGTAAAACCACCTTGATGAAAACCATCGCCGGCCTCAACCCGGAGTCCGATGGCGCCCTAATCTGGGATGGTAGAAATCTCTCCGAAGAAGGCGATTTCTCACCTTCAGAAATCGGTTACGTTCCCCAATTCTCCATCGCCTACGATCCCCTTACCGTTGATGAATCCGTCGAGGCAGCAACCCGCCTTCGCGTGAAATCCAGAAACACCGTAGAACTCGATCACAGAATCGATCGCGTTCTCGATGAAACCGGCCTCGGACCCATCAGCGATCGCTTGGTCAAAGTTCTCTCCGGCGGACAAAAACGCCGGCTCGGCCTCGCTATGGAACTTGTTTCCGATCCGAAAATTCTTCTCTGTGACGAAGTAACATCCGGACTCGATCCACGCTCGGAACGTGAAATTGTTAGACTCCTTCACGATCTCTCACGCAAAGACGGACGCATCGTTCTCTCCGTCACTCACTCCCTCGCTCACCTTGAGCTATACGATTCCATCCTCGTACTTCACGAAGGCAAAGTTGCCTTCCACGGCCCGCCGGAACAGCTCAACCATTATTTCTCCGTCACCGATACCGAGGAAGTTTATCCCCGTCTCGCCAAACAACCTTCCGAGCGTTGGCAGAGCTCTTGGAACAAACATCGAGATTCATACTACAAAATGCTGGAGAAAAACCGCCAGCGTCTCATTGAAAGCGGCGATCTAAGGGCATCCGCCGTCGCATCGCCTAAAACCGATGATGATTCAAAAGATTCTGATTCCATTATCTCCAGAGAACATCAAATCCCGGGTTTCTTCTCTCAATTTGCCACTCTACTCTCTCGCCGCTGGCGCATATTCTTCCGTGATCGCGGACAAGTATTCCTACAACTCGCCATCCTTATCTGCTTTCCTGTTCTCGTTACCTTGTTCAGCGAAAAAGCATCCGGAAACATCCGAAAATTCTCAGACATGAGGCAGAACAACATCATCCAAGAAATCAAAGAACAACAATCTGTTAGGTCAGATCAGGCAAAAGTAGGATCCGCGATTTCCGGAATCATCATGTTCCAAGTTGTCCTTCTCGCACTCATGGGATCTAACAACTCGGCACGTGAAATCGCTGGTGAGCGACCCATCTACGAAAAAGAAAAATTCGGAGGCTTGCGACCTAGTGCTTATCTCTGTTCAAAGATCGCCTTCCTCTCCTGTTTGATCATCGCCCAATCTCTGTGGATGGCGTTTTTCGTGAACTTATTTGGCGCTTTCCGAGGAGAATTTATTGAGCACGCCATTTTCCTACTTCTCATCAATGCGTCCATGACGTTCATCTGCTTAGCCATTTCGGCATTGATGCGCACCGCAGAGCAAGCCTCCCTGCTTTCCATTTATCTCGTCGGCTTCCAACTTCCTCTCTCCGGTGCCGTCCTCGCCCTGCCCGAGCACATTGAAGTATTTACCCGTCCCTTCATCTCCGCCTACTGGTCGTGGTCCGGCTCTGTAGAGGCTCTCCAGTCTCAAGTCCATGGCGCGGTTAAATCTGTTGTAGACACCTCCCTCTCCGGACAAAACGCATGCCTTTTCACCCTAACCATCCATATCCTTGCCGCACTGGGTCTTGCATGGATCGGAACTCGCCGCCCCCAATGGGATTAATCTTTTCAGACCGGGCAAAAACACTTTAAATATCAAATTTCAAAGACATATTGTCTTAACTTCTTTAAAAAAATGGCTCGCCGCGCAAGTTCCAGCACTAACCCCTTCCTCCTCGCCGGCATCGGTGTCGCTATCATAGCACTCGTCATTGTTGGCAAAATCCTTATGACTAAGAAGGCTGAATCTTTCTCGGACGCCTTCCCTCTGGATGTTAAAGCATTCCTCGAGGACGGCAACGCCTTCCGTGGAGATGAATTTTTTATCGAAGGTAAAATCGATGAGAAACTTCGCTGGACCCCATCGGATGGACAAATCGTCAGTATCCGAGTGAAAACCCCCGGCGGAGAAGAAATTATTCCCATACGAATTCCCAATAAATTCAGCGATCTCAACATTGATCGCGAGCAAAGCTATGCTTTTAAAATTGATATCAAAGAAGGCGGCATCCCTATAGCCACCAGTATCAAACGCCTTTAAATCGCATCAACCTAAACGAAATATTAATCAATGAAAACCCTGACCCTATTTCTATCTCTAACGGCATCCATGCCGCTTTTCGCTCAGGTATACACTCCCCCCACTCAACCCACCCAAGCGCCCACTCAACAGCCAGCCACGGATAACGGCACAGCCGCAAAACCTAAAGACCCAGCCTCACCTTACGGGCAGGAAATCCCCATGCTCGATCCCTCCGCAGAAACCGTCACTGTTGGCGGTGTGACGATTCCCCTGGGAGACAATCGTTTGCTCAAAGCTCGTTTTGAAAAATACCTCAACCAACCACCTGAGAGCGATGCCGAGGCCAAAGCCTACCGCCAAACCATTGCAGACATTTTGCAAACCATCTCTCCCCTACGCGGTAAACCCCCAAATCTAAAAGAGGCATTCTTGCAACTTCCTCGTGCCTCCGCCTACCCCGGAGATGCTAATCTTTGCTCGTCCCTTGCCGAGTCTGTCTACATGGCTCTACTCGCTAAAAAAGATAGCAAGCAACTCACCGACCTCAACGCTTCCATCGAAATAGAGAAAAATGCCATCATTCGAGAAGCCGATTGGGCTGCACGGAACGATAAAGATGGCACCCTTGGCCAAACCAAAGCCCCTGGTGGCGGCGGTGCTAACGGCGCACCTGCTGGCGGGAATAAGCCAGCTCAGAGTTCCGGCTCCGGTGCTAACTCACTCAAATACAAAGAAACTCTTCGCCGCATCACGGAAATTGAAGCACTGAAAAAAACAAATATCCTTAAAACGGAAGCTCAGACCATCCGCACCAAAACCCAATATCAAGTGAACATGATTCAGTGGTTCGCACAGCGCCGCTACGAACATGTGCTTATGGCCGCCCGCTTCTACAATCAAATCTGGAAAGACGGTGATACCACCTTGATGATCGATAAAAATTCCGATGTTTCGAAACTCTTTTCTGATTCGCTCGGCGTTTCCCCTACCGTTTCATCCCTCGATTCTCTATCCAACGAAGCTATACGCGAAGTCGATAAATACATAGAAGCTTTTAATCACCTCCTTGGCCAAAACGAACTCCATTCCGCTTCCCAACGCCTCATGGAAGCTTACGCCCTCGGAGAATATCTCAGCCCTGTCGCAACCCTCCCTTTAGAGAAAAAGCGCCGCGTGGCCTTGTATGTCCGCGATCTTCATGAACTCTACGGAGCCCTCCAAGCCCGTGACTATGTCCGCGGCAAAACTTTATCAGACCAACTTAAACTCGCTGCTAAAGATTTCCCGTCCTCGAAAGTCGACTCGCTCATTTCCGGCTACACCCTGGCTTCAGACCTCGCCATCGAAGACGCTAAAGCTCACCTCCTGGCTCGCAATTCCGAAAAAGCTGAAGAGAAAATCACAAAGGCAGCTCAAATTTGGCCAACCAATCCCAAACTCACTGAGTTCCGCACCCTCGTCAGCAACTCCGGTGCCATCGTCACCGCCCGCAACGATTTCGACCGCCTCCTTTCCGAAGGCAACTACCGCGAAATCGCGAAACGCCAATACGAATTCGCACCTGCCATTCAAGGCGATGCCACTCGCGAAGACGCATTCAAACAAATCATGCAGAATCTGTTAGCCATTGAGACCGCTCTCGGCAAAGCCACCGAATTCTCGCGCGTCGGACAAAACTACAGCGCTTGGGAACAACTTGCCGATATCCGCCTGCAATTCCCTGATGATCCAAAACTCGGCCGCGAACTCGAACTGCTCACCCCAAAAGTCGCCGACTTCACCCTAGCCCTCGACAAAGCCAGCCAGTTTGAAAGCCGCAATCCAAAGCAAACCGGCTCCGCCCTCACGTGGTTCCTTAAAGCCCGATCCATCTATCCACAATCCAGACAAGCAGAAAAAGGCATCCAGCGCTTCCTCGATGAAATTCTTCCGGAGAGTTGATATCGCCCGATAATTTTTTCATTCTAACTTTATCATAACCCCCTTAGGGGTGTTCAGGCCACCCGCCGGACACCCCTGCTTTATGGCCAAACCAATCACCATCAAACCCACGCTCATCCACCTCGGCATCAGCGTCGTCAATCGCATCCCGAAAAATTTCCTTCCATGTGTCCGACTGCGTTACGAAATGCCCGCCAAGAACAAACTCTATATCTCCATCGACAGCTTCGGCCGCTGGCCCATCACCGAACCGCTCAATCACTTCAAATACCTGCGCAACGAACGTTTCCAGCACTCCCTCCTATCTCGAAAAATTCACGGACTCCGCCGCACGAAGCATCAACGGCAAACGTGATCTCATCGAAATCGTCCGCACCTACAAAAAACGGACCCCGGCTAAAAATGAGACGTGGGGAAAAATGATCGGTTACCAATCCGACAGCATCGGCATCCTCCCCAAAAGCTGCCAAACTTTACGAATTCATTAAAACCATAGTAATGTAGCGCTAAACTATCGGGAAACCCTCCACCCTCTTACTCTACAGGGATTCCGATTTGTTCAAACTCTTGAAGCCGTCTGATGCCACCTATCTGAATCAATGAAATCGCCTGTGATAATAAGGAGATTGATTTTACATTTACTTAAATATACCCAACATTTGTGAAACGAAATATTGTTACTTTGAAATGGGGAGACCGTTACGGTCCGCAATATGTGAACAGGCTTTCAAAGAGTATTCGCAGAAACATCACAGGTGACATCGACATTATTTGCTTCACGGATAATCCACAGGGAATCGACTCGAATATTAAGGTCTTCCCTATCCCAGAAATTGATCTCCCGCCCATTGCAGCTCAGGGCGGCTGGAGAAAACTTTGTTTATTTCGTGCTGATCTACCAATCGAAGGCGATTGCCTTTTTCTTGATCTGGATCTGGTTATTACTGGACCACTTGATAATTTTTTTTCCTACGAACCTGACCGCATACCAATTATCCACAACTGGCTTGCTGCCCACAAAACTTGGTTTCGCAAACTACCAGAAATCGGAAATTCATCTGTTTTTCGTTTCAAAGCCAATCAGTGCGGTTTCGTATGGGATCAATTTCATAATGAAAAAGAATGGGCTCTCTCCAATTTCAAACCACCACAAAGTTATTTGACACACTGTATCCGTCCCAAAATGTGCTATTGGCCGGATCATTGGGTGAGATCCTTTAAACGCCACTGCCAACCGATCTTTCCGCTAAATCTATTCCTGACCCCCTATTTGCCGAAGGATGCAAGTATCATCGCGTTCCATGGCAAACCCGATCCTGAAGACGTAATTGATGGCTACCACGGTCGCAAAATTCACCATCACTGCTTGCCTACACCATGGGTCGCCGAGAATTGGATATAAATTCATGAAACTGGGAAAATATATCGAAAGGACTGTTAAAGCCATACTGCTGGCGCCACTAACGCTGATTCGCTATGGAACTTTGCGACCGAATCGTGTGAAGCTCAGAGACTGTGATAACTGGATCTACATCAACCCCAAGGATCGGCGTGCGATTAAAAAATTTGTGAGGGATCCGATTCGAAAGAGAATTTCACCTCCTCTCTGCTTCTGGCGTGATTTCCTAGCTAAATTAGAACCTGGTGTAGCTATAGATATCGGGGTCAATTATGGAGAATGTATCTTTGGAACAAGATACCCGATAAATACCAAAGTCTTTGGCTTCGAGGCAAATCCGAGTATTGCCCCCCTCCTTCAAAAGAGCCGCATTGCTCATCACGATGCTGAACGCATTACTATAATAGAGGGACTCGTGTCTGATACCAATGCGGAAGATGTTGAATTTTATGCCGATCCTACGTGGAGTGGCACAGGATCCGCCATATCTTCTCTAAACGTCAGTAATAATATAGTAACCTCCCATATCCCATCCAGAAGGATCGATAGTGTTATCCCCAGAAATCAGGTTGATAACGCCTCATTACTCTTCAAAATGGATATCGAGGGCTACGAATCCATCGCTTTCGAGGGATTTTGGGAAACCATTGACGCAGCCAAGCTTGTCATCGGATTCGTGGAATTTGATACAACCTACATTCGCGAAGCTGGCTCAAGCCCCGAAGAATATTTCTCAAAGCTAGCTGATCGTTTTGATATTTATTATCTTTCTTCATCTTACACTAAAACTCTTGTGCCCGTTCTGAGTCTGGACGAACTCCCTGTTTCAAGAGCCTCTGACAAGAGGGTCCACACAGACTTGCTGCTCTCGACACGCAATTCAAAACAGTCAGATTGGCTACCCAAACAATGGTCTATCTCGGACCGTTAATAAAATCATTTCCAGATTACCTATTTTTCCTGAATGCAAGTGATAAGGATATTTTAGGATAAACTCAAAAATCAACCGCGAAGATGTCTCGACCGAAACACACCAAACTTCATATACTTATCTAACTGAAAAACGCCGCGCACTGCCGACCTGAATTCGCCGACTATGGATCACTTGAAGTAGCGATGATTTTAGCTCTCAACTCAAGCAACGGTATATACATCATAACGCACTCTTATAATGATCTTCAAAAACAACTATTTACACTGGTTCATCCAACGGAGACTCCGAAAAAATAACATCACCGCTGGAGGGCATAGCCAATACGGACAAGATGTGACCGTGTTCAACCTTCTCAACAAACCATCTCATGGAGTATTTCTAGACATCGGCGCCAATGATGGCGTCACTTTCTCCAACAGCCTATACTTTGAAGAAAAGGGATGGACAGGTATCTGTGTAGAACCCCACCCAACTATTTTTGAGAGCCTATCAAAAAGTCGCCAATGCCATCTGCTCAACGCATGTATAGCTGCCACTGATAGCGTAGTAAATTTTCTCAGCGTCGAAGGTCCTGCCAATATGCTCTCTGGCATCGTCCAATACTTAGATAAATCCGACCTTAATAGAATTGATAAGGAAATTGCTGCACATGGTGGGCATAAGCATGAAATACAAATCGAAGCTTTATCACCAGAGACTCTTTTGCAAAGATTTAATATCACTGAAATCGACTATCTTTCTATCGACACTGAAGGCTGCGAGCTCTCCATTCTCAAAGTATTCGACTTCAAAAAAACTCCAGTCAAAATCATTGGTGTCGAAAACGGAAGCCGCTCACCCGAATTATTCCGTTATTTAAGTCAGCAGGGATTTTATCTTAAAAAATGTGTTGGTTGCGACGAAATCTACATGCGAGCGTGATGGCATATCCTGCTAAAAATTACCACTTGTAGTATTTTAAGCAAAATACACTCCAGAGAAATCAAAGATGGCATTGTGATGAACTACATTTAAAAAATATGAACGATTTAAACCATTCTTGGGGATATTACGCGGCCCCATTAAAATCATGGCCCCTAAGGATCGCCATTGCGACTGGCCTAGTAAGAGGTGGATTCAAATCGAAAATCATACATCTTTGGAAAAAATACTATGGCCATATACTAGACATTAAAATTTCTGGAATCAAATATCGATTGAAATTAGATGACAACGTCACTGACCAAAGAATTCTCACATCCGCAAGACGTTACGATTCCGCTGAAATCAATATACTAATTCAAGCTTGTAAATACGGCCTCTTTGTAGATTTAGGGGCTAATATTGGATTCTATAGCCTCTCTGTTGCCTCATCTGGCGCAGACGTTCTCTCAATCGAACCTAACCCAAAAGCACTCGAACGACTAAGATTCAACGCCCAAGCGAATGACTTTTCTAGCAAAATCAAAGTTATACCGCTTGGAGTAGGCGATACTGGGGAGTTCCAACTAATGTCTTCAGGCGATCTAGGCAGTGCCAACATTAGGAAGAATAATTCAGAAAGTTACACTGAATCAGTCACCATCAAAACTAAGCCTCTAATTGAAATTCTAGCAGAAAATAACATCCAAGCTATCTCTGGGTTAAAAATAGATATTGAAGGTTTAGAAGATCGAGCTCTATACCCATTTTTCGCTGAAGCCCCCAAATGTTTATGGCCACAATGTATCGTGATAGAACACTGCCGTAGTGATAACTGGGAAAAAGACATTATCGGTCACATGCTGCATATTGGCTACGTATTCCTACTCAAAACACGCGGAAACAGCGTCCTTATAATTAAGAATTAGGAACGCTTTAATAAAGTTTTCTACGAAACGGAAAACATCTATTCGATATCGCGTTTAAGTAAAAAAACATCACTAAATGAATCCTTCGCGAAACCAAAAAATTCGAGTCAAGCTGATTCATCGTGGCCGACCTGGAACACTATGCATACCTCAGTTTCCGAATAAAAAATCTCATTGGGGCGATTGTGAATTCATATTCACATTAGAAGAACGTAACTACGATTGGCTGGTAGTGATTGATGACATCTCCCGTGAAATTAGTGCTCCTCCTGAAAACCTAGCATGCGCCGATCAGCATACGCTACTGGTCACAACAGAGCCCCCCACAATTACTCGCTATGGTCGCGCCTTTACTGAACAATTTGCACATGTCTTGACCAGTCAGGATGAGCAATCACTCCCACATCCGAATCGGATTCATTCACACACAGGAAACTTATGGTTTAACGGCCATGATTTTGATGAAATTCAAAAAATTGATTTCCACGAAAAAACAGCAAACATCTCTACAGTATGCTCATCAAAGCGACAAAAGCACACTATCCATAACGATCGCTACGAATTCACCCAGAGATTAAAGCAGCAATTGCCCCAACTCGAAATTTTCGGACATGGTGTTCGCTTCATCGAACACAAATATGAAGCCCTCGATCGCTATCGATTTCATTTGGCAATTGAAAATCATGTAGCTACGCATCATTGGACAGAAAAACTCGCCGACCCATTCCTCAGCGGAGCGATCCCAATTTACTATGGCTGCCCCAACATCGGAGACTACTTCCCTTCTGACAGCTACCTGACCATCGACATCAACAAGCCAGACGAAGCCCTTCATTCGATCAACGAGTTCATCTCCGATCCCAATAACTATAAGCAACGTCTAGATGCACTTAAAGAAGCACAACGTCTTATCCTATATGAATACAATTTAATGGCTATGCTGACTAAGTTCATCACCAACCATTTCAATGCATCACTACCGGCCTCAAAACGCCTGCTATATGGTCGCAAACAGATGCGAGCACGTCATCCGAGCGACTTACTTCAACACATAATCTGGAAAGCCCAAAGAGCTCTAAATTACAAAAATGCGTGAAATTAATTCTCACGGTAACTATTACTTTATCTTCGCAAGATCATCATTCTCGTATTTTCAATGACCTAACATGATAAGCAAAGTCAAAAAACGAATCGCTGTTGTCGACGCGGACATGTCGATCATCGAACCTTTATTAGCGTTCGTGAAAGATCGATATTCGTTTGAATTCACTGACGATACTTCGGCCGAATACGTGATTCATTCGGTGGGTGGATATGATGTTTTAAAATACTCAGGAGTTCGCATATTCGTCGCAGGTGAAAACGTTAGTCCGAACTTCATGATCAGTGACTACGCAATGACTTTCGAAAAACTGATCTTTGGAGATAGATATGTTTGGCTTCCACTCATTAAACTCTACCGTGAATCATATTCGGCACTCACTTCACCTCGCCCGTCAATCAATAGCGTCCTCTCCACAAAAACAGATTTTTGCGCTTATGTAATGTCTAACACGAGTAATAGTGCTAGCGAGCGATCCGAGATTTTTGATTTCTTATCCGACTACAAGACGGTGAACTCCGGCGGACGTTGGCGCAATAATGTAGGTGGTCCGGTGCCCGACAAACGCCTTTTTCAATTAAGACATAAGTTTGTAATCGCTTTTGAGAATTGTTCACATCCAGGATATCTAACTGAAAAATTTGCGGATGCAGCTGCATCAAATGCGGTGCCAATCTATTGGGGCGACCCCGAAATCGGATCACTATTCAATCCAAAGGCTTTCATCAATTGCCATGAATTTCAAACCCTTGAAGAAGTTGCTCGGAAAGTTCAAGAAATCGATCAAGACGAGACCTTATATCGACAAATGCTATCAGAACCTTGGTTCCCTAATGGCATAGAGCCTGAATGCTTAAAAGATGAGACATTTTCAGCGTTTTTATCTAATATCTTCGACCAAGATCTCGAAATGGCTTACCGTCGAAATCGTGGAAGGTGGGGCAAAAAGAAAGAGCGCCAATTGCATGAAATGTGGGCAAAGCCACACCTACACGGCTTAAGATTACTCCGAAAGAAATGGCTTAGCGCCTATCACTCAATCTTCTCACATAGGAAAAAGCATTAAATCCATTCATTATGTCTGCAGCCACTGAAGAATTAGAGATATTCATACTGACCTATAATCGTGCCGACATGTTAAAGGTTGCCATCGGAAGCTGCTTACAACAAACCATTAAAGGACTTTCGATTACGATACTCGACAACGCGAGTAATGACCATACCGCAGAAGTCGTAGCGTCATTTGAAGAGCCTAATCTACATCTTGTAACTGCGACAGAAAATGTAGGAGGGCTAGGTAATATCAAACGCTGCCAGAGCTTATGTTCTAAAAAATACGTCATGATTTTTCATGACGACGACCAACTACATCCAGCGTATATCGAAACCGCTTATGAATACCTAAGGGCAAACCAAGATGTAAATGTAGTCGTCACGAATGCGGTTACAATTCCAGCGAAATCGAAGCCAAACTTTTCTGAAGCAGCTATCCACCCAATACTAAAACTAGATAAGTTACATTTCTCAGCTGCGCTCTTTATGAGAAACAAGATCGCGTTCTGCAGCGCTATTTACACTAAGACTGCATTGAAATATCTGGATTTTGACAATCTCAAGGTTAACTACGGAAAATGGGGAGATCGGCCGATTTTAATCGAAGCAGTGGGTGACGGGGCCGCATTGATATTAACGGGCGAGTATGTATTTACGGGTCGCCATGACGCTCAAGATACTCATCACAGTCAAACGCAACCTCCTTATATAGTTTGGTTAAACCGTGAAAAATTCTTTCGAGATATACTCGGCGACAAGTTATCTGATTTTACGGGTATTTGTTTTTGTGTAATGAGTCACAGGCGTCTGAAGTCTGGTTTCAAAAGACGTATTCAAAAAGGAGTTTCATTTTCGACTTACCTAAATGAAGCCTTTAAAATAGGCGCGGCTACCAAAAGAACTTGGAACCTTGGTAGGTTAGCACCCAGGCCAATTCAGCGAATAATTGATTCTTATTCACAGCGCTACCTGCGTAAACATTTCAGCATAGCGCCGATCCAACCATCCAATTCGAATGATTGAATGTTCGCGGATGAAATCACTAATAAGATGATAGAGATCCATGGCGAGCCTCAAGAATTTAATGCAGCATAGCTCTGAGCAGTGCTCCGAATGGAGCACGCAAGATCGAACTTCATTTGTAGACCTAGCGACTCTATTGCTTTTCTGTTACTAGGCACATAGCGCTCAATAACTTGGCCACTACTTACTGCGTTTCTGACATTAATCAGATTCTTAGTCGATAATACATGTCGCACTTCTAACGCTAAGTCCAAGATGCTAATTGCGACATCAGAGCCAACATTGTAAACTTCACCTTCATTCCCCATTAGTAGGACAACCATCAGCCATTCAGCTAGATCAGAGGCATACATATAAGAGCGCAAAGGAGTTCCATCACCTTCAATTTCTATCGACTCATTTTTCAAACAACTCCCAATGAAATTGCCAATCGCTAAATGAGCATTTAAGGGCATGCTAGGACCGACGAAGGCAAAACAGCGAGCAATGACGCAATTAACTCCACTACTTAAGCATAAGTTCTCCGCAATCAATTTGCCTTTTCCGTATGCAGATATCGGATTACACGGGAAGCTTTCCGGGATTTGCTCAAGCTCTGGGGGCTGTTTCCCATAAACAGCACCCGAACTCACATAAAGCATACGTTTGCAACCAACATGCGCTGCAAAATCAATAACTCTCGTCGTGCCCGCCACAATAATGGCCATCAAATCATCATCACATAATGAATCAGACACAACAGGCGTTGCTGCATGTATGATGTAGTCAAAATAACCTTTAGGGTAATTAAAATCACGAACATCACCTTCAATAAAAGTGATTTTTTCCACATCAAATTCAGGGAACGATTTCAAAAACAGCGGGGCGTCCCGAGTCAAAAGCACGAGCTTACATGCTATGTTCTTAAGTTCATGAATGAGCCATTTACCAAACGTGCCTGTTCCTCCAGTAATAAAAATACGCTTACCCTCTAGTGCCGACTGAATGGGAGCAGGCAACATACTAACTGATACGCGGGTCCATATCGTTGATCGGCCTACCATACGCGGCTTTCGGATACACTTTTGTATCGAGGTCAATCATCACGTTCAGCAATGCAGGTGCTGTCGGATCGCTCCATAGCCATTTGATCGCCTCATCCACTTCTTCTGGATTCGAAATGGTTCTAGCATCGATATTATATGCCTTAGATACTTTTTCGAAATCGGGTGCACTGTATCCCCAAACAGTAGATTGCATCCGCGATTCAAAATAATCCTCTTGGAACTGGCCTACCATCCCCAGGCTTTTATTATTGAAGACTAGAATTTTTATAGGCAGTCCATGCATTGAGATAGTTTCCAATTCCTGAATATTGCACTGAAGGCCGCCATCACCCGTGATGCAAACGACTGGTTGGTTTGATGCAAATACACTGCCGATCGCCGCAGGTAATGCGAATCCCATCGAGCCCATACCACCGGAAACCAAGAAGCGCTGGCCTGAGTGTATCTCAACTGATTGCGCCGCCCACATTTGATTTTTTCCGACATCCGCAATGATTGCAGACGCACCGGTCGATGCTTGACTGAGGCGATGCATGAAAAGATTCGGATTTATCCCCTTACATCCTTTGAGTTCATCAACATCCGAACGTTGTGACTTCAGCGATTCAATTCTGCTATACCATTCAACCAACGATAATGGTGACTGCGATTCAAATGCTTTTTTCAATAGCGGTAAAAACTCAGGTAGCTCGCCGAGGCACGACTGACAACCCACTACTCTGTTATTGAGTTGCTCCGGGTCGCAATCCAAGTGGTATATCGGGCGATTCCCTTTAAAAAACTCCGTGTCTGCTCCCGTCTGACGCACGTCGAGACGACTTCCGATAACGAGTATCGCATCACTTTCCATCATCACATGGTTAGCCCATCGGTTCCCGTATGTTCCAATCATTCCTACACGCTGAGGATGATCAAATGGTAGCAAATCAATTGCCATCAAGGACAACGCAACGGGAACCTTACTTGCCTCAATTGCTTGCATGAATTCATAGTGAGAATTAGCGGCGCGAATGCCTCCGCCAGAGATGATTAACGGCCGCTCAGCGGACATAAATGCGCGGGCTACTTCTTGAGCAAACTCAGCGACTGCGTGATTCTCAACAGCTTCATCCGATGAGAGGGGTTCATCGTGAACCTCAATCTCTATCCGCTGCAAATTCATCGGTAAATCCACAAGGACAGGACCCGGGCGTCCCTCATTTGCCAACTTGAATGCCTCCCTCAACATCCGAGGCAAATCTTCGGCATCTGTTAGCTGCCAGGCCGCCTTCGTAATCGGCCGCACCACAGAAACAATATCAGTTTCCTGAAACCCTTGTTGGCGCAGTGCGCGCCCAGTTGAAAGCTCCGATGTGTTCACTTGTCCTGTGATGAAGACCGTCGGCACCGAATCAAAATAACAACTGCCAATCGCAGTGACCAAATTCGTAGCCCCCGGTCCACTGGTTGCCAATGCAACTCCCGGGACTCCCGTCATTCGTCCAACGGCTTCTGCGGCAAAGCCACCCGCTTGCTCATGATGCACACTGACAATTTTAATCTGTCCTCTTTGATGAATCGAATCAATGATATGAGTGATCATACCGCCAATCATTTCAAATAGCACAGTGACCCCCTGGCGGTGCAACTCATCAGCGATGTAATCGGAGGCTTTTATTTTTCCCATACTGGTAATTTATTTTTTGCGTTCTGCCTTGGAGTTATCGATGAAAGTGCGTATGGTTTCTATCATATAATCCAACTGCTTTCGAGTAAGTCCTGGGTATGTGCCGAGAAAGAAGGTCTGATTCATGATGCGGTCAGAGGCGGGGAGTTGTCCGGAGACGCGCATAGCACCCGGATCGTCCGCACGGAGGCGCACAAAGGCGGGTTGGCGAACGAGGTTGCCGCCAAAGAGCATACGATTGCCGATTTTATTGGCGTCCAGGTGTTTGACCAGTTCCGTGCGGGTGAACGGTGCGCTTTCTTTCACAGTGATCTTGAAACCAAACCACGAGCAATCGGTTTTGCAGCCAGTTCCGTCCCAAGTGAAAGCCTCTGCTTGATCAGTTCTCTCATGAGGCGGGATCCATGAGGTCGCGTGGGTCGGCAAGGCAAATTCAAGGTATTGTTCCAAGCCGTTCAATCTCCTACGTAAAGCTTCCCAATTTTCTTTGCGTGCTTCAATGAATTCTGGCAAACGACGGATCTGGACCCGACCGATGGCGGCTTGGATATCAAGTGGTTTCACGTTGTAACCCAAATGGCTGTAGATGTATTTGTGATCATAGCCTTCCGGAAGCTCGCCAAGCTGCCACTGAAAGCGCTTGCCGCAAGTATCGTCCATTCCGGACGCACACCAGCAATCACGTCCCCAATCGCGAAAGCTCTCGGCATAGGTTTTCAAGGGGGCACGGCGGATGATATTCACAGAACCGCCCTCGCCCATCGTGAGGTGGTGCGGAGGGTAGAACGATTGGGTGGAAATATCCCCAAAAGATCCGGTAGGGGCTGTAAGTGTGCCGTCTTGGATACAAATGATGGGATGCTCACATTTTTCAGCGATTTTAATCAAGTGGTCGAGCCTTAGGGATTTTGCCAAATGCAATGGTAAGCTGTAGGTGCAGCCAAGAGCATCGCAGTTGTCCTCAATCAGCCAAAGATCATGGCGTTGGCAGAATTCAAGAACGGTTACGAGTTCAAACGGATTACCCAGTGCATGCGCCATCATCACCGCTTTGGTTTTTCCCGGCGAAAAGGCGGCTTCAAGCAGTGAGCAATCCGCATTGCCGGTCTGAACTTTCGCATCGATGAAAACCGGAACCGCACCACACTGAATAATTGGGGCGACGGTAGTGGGGAATCCTGCGGCGACTGTAATGACCTCGTCACCCTTGCGAATGCGCTTGTGTTCAGGAAGCTTGTGGCTGGTGAGCGCCGAGAATGCGACGAGATTGGCAGAGGATCCGGAATTAACGAGCAGACAATGTTTCACACCTATAAACGCCGCTAGCTCCTTTTCCATGGCCGCACCTTCAGGCCCAAGAGTAAGCCAGAAGTCGAGAGTCGACGAGACAGCGGCCTCGACCTCGTCTTCGGTGAAGACCCTGCCTGCATAGGGGATGGTTTCACCCTGAATATAGGGTTTTCTTTCGGGATCGTTACCAGGGCGATTGGCTGAATGAGTAAGCTTGGAATACTCGCGGGTGAGGCGAAGGATTTCTGCTTTAAGTTCGGATGGAGACATTGATTTGGTAAACAGGAAAAACTGAAAGCAGGCTATTTACCAGCGAACTTTAGATAAAAGACAGAGTCCTAATTGCATAGAGGGAAGTATTGAACCAAAATCAGATAGCCCAGGATAGTTGTTTTTCCGCAGCCGCGTTTGTGTAGGACTCTATCTGCTTTTGAGTAATTTCGACGACATCTTTGCCATGAGCCTCAGCCAGGTACCATTCTGCCGTTTTTGCGAGGGTTTGTTCGAAGTCCCAAACAGGCTGCCAACCAAGAAGATGGAAGGCTTTGTCGATGGCTAGATTGAGCTTGGAGGCTTCATGCGGGGCATTAGGTTCGGAGGCGTCAGCCCACTGACCACCGGTATGGCGAGTGAGTTCCTCTACAAGTTGGGCTACGGTCCGATTGCTAGTGAGGGTTGGTCCGAAGTTGAACCCAGAGCATAGCGCCGCATTTGATTGGCAATGAATAGGATTGGACAGCTGGGCACAAAGCCAAAGGTATCCTGAGAGAGGCTCAAGCACGTGCTGCCAAGGGCGGGTGGCCACTTTGTTTCGCACGGAAATAGACTCGCCCTTTCGAATGGCGCGGATGCAGTCGGGTACAATCCTGTCCTTTGCCCAGTCCCCGCCGCCAATCACATTGCCAGCACGGGCGGAAGCCACAAGAGTATTGCCGTTGGGGGGAAAGAATGAGCTCCGATAAGCGGCAATGGCTAACTCCGCTGCACCCTTGCTTGCAGAATAAGGATCGTGACCGCCCATCGGATCTTCCTCTCGGTAAGAGTGGAGCCACTCACGATTTTCGTAGCACTTGTCGGTGGTAATGCAGACAACGGCACAGGGTCTTTCATTCAAACGCACAGCTTCAAGCAGATGAACTGTGCCTAGAACATTGGTAGTGAAAGTCTCGACAGGAATCTGGTATGCAAGGCGAACGAGAGGTTGTGCTGCAAGATGAAGGATGATTTCTGGAGAAAAATCGGCGACGAGCTGATTAAGTGCTGGTCGTTCGGATAAATCTGCCCGGCGATCAAAAGCTAAGCGAGATCCCAGGTTCAGTTGATCAAAAAGGATTTCGTGCGGCTGGGGATCCAGCGCATACCCTGCAACTTCAGCGTCCATATCGAGCAGCCATTGTGTAAGCCAAGCACCTTTGAAACCCGTATGGCCTGTGACAAGAACCCGTTTGCCTTGATAGGCTGTATGCATTGGAGACATAAGAGTTTACCAAATTTTCCAAGGGGCCTTATCTGAGTCCCACAGGTTTTCGAGTTCGATCTTGTCGCGTAGCGTATCCATGGGCCGCCAAAAGCCATGATGGCGGAAAATACCCAATTCACCCTGTTGCGCGAGGGTCTCGAGAGGCTGCTTTTCCCAAACCGTAGTATCATCCGGGATGAGATCAAAAACGGCGGGCTCCAGAACAAAGAAGCCGCCATTGATCCATGACCCGTCTCCTTGAGGTTTTTCCTGAAAAGAAAGAACTTTATCTGCATCAAGATCAATCGCTCCGAATCGACCCGGGGGCTGGACGCCGGTCAGGGTAGCAAGCCTTCCGGAACTCTTGTGGAAATCAATCAACGCGGTAATGTCAATATCACCTACCCCGTCACCATACGTGCAACAAAACGGCCCATCGACGTAGCGTGCGATACGTTTGATCCGACCACCCGTCATGGTGTTGTCACCCGTGTCAACCACAGTGATTTTCCACGGCTCAGCATTCTTCTGGTGTACTTCCATGGAATTATTAACCATATCGAAGGTAACATCCGACATATGCAGGAAGTAGTTCGCGAAGTATTCCTTAATAAGATAACCCTTATACCCCGCGCATATTACAAAATCACGGATGCCGTGAGCGCTGTAGATTTTCAAGATATGCCAGAGAATGGGGCGCCCACCGATCTCTACCATCGGCTTAGGTTTTATCTGAGTTTCCTCGGAAAGGCGTGTACCTAGACCACCTGCTAGAATGACTGCTTTCATATCTGATTATTACCAATAAGATGTTTTAATTCGAAAATTGTATTCACTAGAATGGATAGATGGTTTTTACGCTTGATAGTAACTGGCTGGTCTTTTTTTAATCGAAATCGCGTTGCGTGTATCTACCAGTGGAATTCCAAAGGCTGAAAAATCATGGGTTTTGTATTCGTCATGACCGGTTGAAATGAGAATCAAGTCGTGGCTGTCTGTGACCGATTCCACCGATTTCCGGCCGGCGTATTTGGCGTGCTCCCGGGTCATCGGGATAACGGGCACGTAAGGATCGTGATAGGCAACTTTCGCACCCAGGGCTTCCAATTTCTCGATTAGCTGGTAGGTCGGGGATTCACGATCATCATCCACATTCGCTTTGTAGGCCAGCCCTAGGATCAGGATTCGTGAGTCTTTGACCGATTTACCTTCGGCATTCAGCGCTTTGAAAACCACATTTACAACATGGTCTGGCATAGAGGTGTTTATTTCGCCGGCGAGTTCAATGAAGCGGGTGTGTTGACCATATTCGCGAGCCTTCCATGTAAGATAGAACGGATCGATCGGGATACAGTGCCCACCGAGTCCCGGCCCGGGATAAAATGGCATGAAGCCGAAAGGTTTGGTCTTTGCCGCTTCAATAACCTCCCAGATATCGATACCCATGGCGCCATAAACGATTTTTAATTCGTTAACCAAAGCGATGTTCACAGAACGGAAGATATTCTCTAACAGCTTAGTTGCTTCCGCGACGCGGCACGAACTCACTGGCACGAGCTTATCGATTGCCATGCTATACAATTGGATGGCCTTTTCCAAACATGAAGGTGTCAAGCCCCCTACAACTTTGGGAATAGAGGCCACTTTGCTGTCGGGATTACCCGGGTCTTCGCGTTCGGGGGAAAAGGCGAGGTGGAAATCAACCCCCGCTTTTTTTGAGGAGCCTTTTTCAAGGACCTCCAGAAGCTCGCCGTCTGTTGTTCCTGGATAAGTGGTTGATTCCAAAACTATCAGTGCCCCCTGTTTGAAGTAGGGCGCGAGCACGCGGCCCGTATCCAGAACGTAACTTAAATCTGGCTCCCTAAAATGATTCAGAGGAGTCGGCACACACAAAATGATGGCGTCAGCATCCGATACCTTTGAAAAATCGGTTGAGGCATATAGATTACCACTCTGGACTTGGGTGCTGATATCATCAGCTGAAACATGTTTGATGTAGCTTTTACCGGCAAGAATCGCCTCGGTTTTTTTAACATCAATATCCAAACCGAGCACTTTGACACCACGTCGCGCGAACTGGAGCGCCAGTGGGAGTCCTACATATCCAAGACCTATAATTGCGATGTGATTCATGAAGCGGGTCAATTCATCTCATGACATCGGCTGTGATGGTAGAAGTTTTTTTATCAACCTTTTCAGAGAGCTCCCTGTATACCTGCAGGGTCTTTGAACACATGGAATCTAGGGTGAAAGTCGCGTCCGGAATCTTAGGCCTGGGTTGATCCTTGAGAACCTGGATCGCAGCGTCCAAAAGCCCCTGTGAGTCCATGGGTTTGACCCGACCCTGGGGAAATATTGCTTCGAGCAATTCTCCGACACCTCCGCAATCGTAGCCCAATACTGGTTTACCTATTGCCAGAGCCTCCAGAACGGTGCGCCCGAAAGACTCTGGTTGCTGTGAAAGCGCGCATACGATATCGCTGACTGCCATGATTTCGCGAACATCTGCACGATGTCCGGTGAAAGTCAGCGAATCTTCTAGAACCTGATCTTTGCTAAGAATCTTCAATTCTTCGAGGTAGCTATGTTTTTTAGAATGCGTATCACCAACTACTAGGCCATGAACTTCGTGCCCTTGGTTTTTCAAACCAGAAAGCAAGCGGAAAAAGTCCACATGTCCTTTGAGACGCGTAATTCGCCCAGGTAAAAGTAAAACTTTTTTACCCTCTAGATGAGGATATTCACTCTTCCAGCACTCCAGCCATTTGGCGGAAGGTTGATAACCTGAAGGATAGTCAGCAGGTTCAATTCCCCGGTAAATCAATCGTAATTTATCTACTACTGTCTGCGGATAGTTTTTTAAAATATAATCCTTAATGCTTTCAGAAACCGCGATGACCCTCTCGCCTTTGGTCATGATGGCGGAATAAAAATTCACCGAATAAAAGCCGTGAACGGTGCTAACCAAACGCGGACGTGTCGCTGGATCCATTTTCCTCCATGCCAACCATGCGATCCAACCCGGCGCTCTTGACCGAATATGCAAAATGTCCGGCTTTTCCTTTTCAAGCAATGACCTGAATGCCCTGACCTGAAACAAGCTGGTCAAACTCTTGCGATGCACCGGCATGGCAATATGCTTGCCGCCTAATTTCTCTAACGCCTCCACTTGCCTACCGCCGTTCGACACCACCAGCGCCTCGTGGCCATTTTTCACAAGATACTCCGCAACTTCCAGAGTGCCTCGCTCAACCCCTCCGGAATTCAATTCAGGTAAAATTTGTAACACTTTCATATTCTCATCTCCCTTTCCAAAGCCTCTTCCATCGCGCGCTCCACCAAACGAGCCGCGGCTGCCTCGGTTGCCTCGTCCAATGTTTTTACCGCTGCCTTTAACGCGTTCGCATTGCCCATCGCCATTGTGGATTTTACCTTGGAAACAGCGACTTCAATTTCCGCACGTTCTATATCTTCGACGAAACCCTGCTCCAAAATCATCTCCACTGCGGGCAATAACTCATCTGCTTTCATTTTCGCCTCGGTGAAAATCCGTTCAGCCATATCTTCAAAAGCAAACTCGACCGATTTCCCAACCATCTCCTCCACCGCCGCATCGTCGACATTCACCGCTGAATTTTCGATCTTCACGACCACATCTTTTCCAGTCGCGGTATCCCTCGCGAGCACTTCCAAAATCCCATCCGCATCGATCTTGAACTGAACCCCGACCCGCGCCTGGCCTTTCGGCGCACTTTCCATTTCGACATCGAAATTGCCAAGTTCCCAATTATCACGAGCCATCTCGCGCTCACCCTGTAAAACTCGGACCCGCATCTTCCGTTGGCCATCAGCCGCATTGGTGAACATCTCGCCCGCTTTACAAGGGATCGTCGTGTTTCTCGGAATCAACACGTTCATCAACCCCCCGAAAGTTTCAATACCGAGACTAAGCGGCGTCACGTCTAACAAAACCATTTTGCTCATCGCCCCGCTTAAAACTCCTGCCTGTATCGTTGCGCCGAGCGCGATCGCTTCATCTGGATGCTGGGTGACATCCACGTTTTTCTCGAAAAATTCAGCGACCGCCGTCCTAACCGCTGGCATCCGTGTGCTACCGCCAACCAGAACCACCGCATCGAGATCCGTGTTTCTTAGCCCGCTATCGAGCATCGCCTGTTGTGAGCATTTGAGTGTTTTGGAAATCCACTCTCGAGTCATTACGTTGAGTTCATTCCTCGTGATCGTTTTCTCAAAACTACTAGATCCATCGTAGAACGGAATTCTCACGATGTAGCTTTCTTCCTCAGAGAGCAACCGTTTCGCTTTTTCCGCCTCTTCCAGAAAACGCATTTGCATTTCGGCAGAGAGCTCACCAAGGCCTTCGAGCAAAAAACAGGCAATCATCTGATCCACATCATCCCCACCCAATCGGGTATCGCCATGGGTCGCCAACACCTGAAACACGCCTTCCTGCATTTCAAGGATGGAGAGATCAAATGTTCCTCCACCCAGATCATAAACCGCTACTCGCGATCGTTCTTTCATTTTATCCAGTCCGTATGCCAATGCCGCAGCAGTCGGCTCATTCAAAATCCTAACCACTTCCAAACCCGCGAGTTCTGCCGCTCGTTTTGTCGCGGCCCGCTGGGAATCGTTAAAATACGCAGGAACTGTCACCACCGCTTGCTTCACCTCCGTTTCCAGTCTCCATTCCGCGATTCGTTTGAGTTCTCTCAAAATATCCGCGCTGACTTCTTCGGGGGTCTTTCCGACCGCATTTAGCACCGGATCGTCAATACGCCCAACCCCCATCCAGCGTTTCACGCTCGTGACGACCCGCATCGGATCGGTCTCACGCCGCCTCAACGCCTTGCGCCCAACCTCAACCACGCCGCCATCACCATACCAAACGGCGCTTGGGATGATGCGTTTTCCCTCCTCGTCCGCGAGTAGGATGGGGAAGCCTGAGTCCACCACGCCCACCGCGGAGTGAGTCGTACCAAGATCAATTCCAAGTATCATTTTTTCATAGGCAAGATGCCTCACCTCAGCCTCTATGGAATGCGGAAAATTTTCCCGTTTGATGGATCTTTGGCGAGTTGTCCCGAACGGAAGCCCTCTACATTGATGACATTAAATGGTGAGAACGGACTAATCACATGGTTGGGATTAGCGGTGCGTTGAGCAACGGGATGCTCGCTCTGTGTCGGAGGATTGATGATTTCTGGCTGGCCATCTGAACGATCCGATTGCGGTTGTTCCTGCTCACCGTAAGGATTAGGCCGTGGGCGGCGATGATCCGGATGAATCGGAATCGGTTCGCAGGAAACCAATAAAAGTGCCGACCCTGAGGCCATAGTGAGTAGGAGTTTAATCATGGTTTTTCGGACGTTGTTGCTAGAGGCTATTCACTTCTAAGCCTTCCTGCGAAGAGAAATTTCAAAAGAATCAGGAGTTTTCTCGATTTCGAGACCGAATACCGGCGATCAAACACCCTAAACCCGTCTTCTTTCATTTTCTCGAGCAGACATTGGTAAATTTCCGCCATCGCCCTAGCGGGAAGGAGGGCATGACGATCCATCGGATGGATCAGTGCCTCTGCCTCGCGGAAAAGATACTCCGCACGTTCCGACTGATAACGCATCATCGCGATAAAGCGCCCGTCATAGACCCTACCGATCAAATCGCGCTCCGAGTATTGGAAACGAATAATGTCGTTTTCCGGCAAATATATCCGCCCGCCGTTACTCAGGTCCTCACCGACATCGCGCAAGATGTTCGTAAGTTGCAGGGCATTCCCAAGCATTTCCGCATAGCGATCCGAACTCTCATGCACACAACCAAAAATCCTCGTTGAAACCAGCCCAACCACCCCCGCAACCTTCCAGTTGTATTTGGAAAGCGCCTCCCAGCTTCCAAATTTCTGTGATTGCAGATCCATCCGGCAACCATCGATGATCTCTAACAACCATTGCGATGAAATTCCACGACGTCCGACCATTTCCATGAGCTCATTACCAAGTTCATGTGCGGACGGAAATCCATCACGTATTCCATCCTCCCACAGCCTCAAATCCTCTGCGCGTTGCGCGACTGGTATGTCCTTTTCATCAGCGATGTCATCCACCGTCCTGCAAAACGCATAGAAAACCACCATATCCTCGCGCCTATCCTTCGGTAGGATTTTTAACGCGAAGGCTAGGTTAGATTCTGCCTTCCGGGTAATCTCAGATGCGGCAGACACAGCTTAAAATTTACTTAATGAACCCCCAGTGACCGGTTGTGAATGGCCAGAGTGAAAATAACGCGGGGCCAACAAGGTTATATTCTTTTACCGAGCCCCAGTAACGTGAATCCAGTGAACTACTCGTGTTATCACCCATGGCCGCGTACTCACGCATACCAGGCTTGGCTTTCTCGTCTTTGAGCTTCATTACATCTTCATTTTTCGTTAGATAATATTTAAGGCCAGAGCTTCTAACTTCAGCCAAGACATAACCACTGTGCTCCTCTTTAAAAGGCAGCTTACCCTCAGCGACACGGCGCATACCAGGTTCGTTCGCCACCTTGCCATTCACGATCAAATCCGGCTTCATGATAGAAAGCTCATCACCTGGAACACCCACCAAGCGTTTGATGTAATGCGATCCCACACCATCTGGTCCGCTGCTGTGTTCTTCAATGCCTTTGATACCCAATGTATCAAAAACGAATAC
>CAMCYT010000005.1 GCA_945885485.1 Prosthecobacter debontii | reverse complement strand
GGAAAGTTTCAGGGCATCGTAAACTTTGGGGGCTTTTTTGGGATTTGCTAAACTGATGGATAGCAAGCCGCCGTAGCCGCCGTTCTTGCGTTTGATGATATCAAAGTTGGCGGTGTTGGTAACCGATGGATGCCATACATGTTCAATGGCTGGGTGGCCTTTTAGAAACTCGACGATTTTGAGGGCGTTATCGTTAGTGTGTTTGTTGCGTTTTGGGTAGCCTTTGATGTTCGAGAGTAGAACTTCGGCATCCCCGATGTAGAGCGGGGCGCATTCTGTGGCATCGGCGGAAATTGAATCGCGTAGATCTGTGATCAACGGTGAATCCGAACGGAGGGTGAGAGCTCCAGCCATGACGTCGCCAGCGCCGGAAATCCATTTGGTGAGGGAAGAAGTGAGGATGTCGCAAAGAGGTAGAACATCGACATTGAGTGGGCCGGCGGCTGAGTCGTCGACGATAAGTGGGGTTTTAGAAAACGCACATGCTTCGGAGACTCGTTTGAGGTCGATGGTGCGAAGGAGGGGGTTGGAAGGAATTTCTGTGAAAACCCCGGCGAATTCGCCGGCACGGATGCGTTGAATGGCTTCATCGAAGGATTCGCCGCTGGCCTCGTTGAGGTAAACTACGCCGAAGCCGAAGCGTTCTTGGATTTTGAGGGAATCGACGTATGGAAACTCGATTTGCAGGGTTTTTTTGCCTTCGCGCACACCGGGCAGAGAGCGAAGTGCGGCAAGGCCGGCGGATATGCCGCTGGCGAAAATGAAGGTATATTCGGGTTTTCCACCGTTGAATTTTGCGATGGATCGGGAGAGAAGGTGAGATTTGGAGCCCTCACGAAGATTGCCATCGAGAAAATCCTGAGCTGCGCGTGAGGAGACTCCCTCGCCGGAGAATCGCCAGTAAAGATTGGCGAGGGATTTCGCTTTTTCAGGAAAGATCAGGGCTTGTAAGCCGTGATAAGAAGCGGTGCGTATGGCGGTCTCTGCTTGGCGTTCCAACCAACGATGCGCACGTTGTGCTGATATTTTCGTGGGTAGTATCAAGACGTCCTCACCATCGGCAGCGAGTTCGGCGCGGGCGTTATCATAGATGCGCTCAACGGTTGGGTGTTTGAAAAAACGAGGATAACCGGTGCGGAGACGACGCAGGACTTTATCACGACCTTCTTCATACCCGACGACTGCATCCCATGTCGGGAGGCAGACAGAACAAGCATGGGTAGAATCCGGTAATGGCATACCGAGATCTTCCTCTTGCCAGGCGGGGTTTACTAACAGATCACGCACGGGTGGTAGATGGCTTCTTGGCGGGGATTGGGCAAGCCTGTTTTAATGCTTTTGGCATGAGAAAACACCCAAAATAGGTATTTATGGGGCTCAGTGGCCTTAGATTGCTTTGTCCTTGCTTCAAAAGCTTGAGTGGTGAGAATCCGCGCCCCGACCAAGCAGATGTGTCGATTATTCAAATGGACGATCAAGTTTTTAAAAAAGTCATCGAAGAAATAGGCGCAGTCATCTCGGCGCATCAAAGTTTCTTGCTGATGAGTCACGTCAGGCCGGACGGCGATGCGATAGGATCGCAGATCGCGCTGGGCTTCTCGCTGATGGCGATGGGGAAACAAGTTTACCTCGTTAATGAAGATGGCGTTCCGGAGAGTTTGGATTTTATGAAAGGCTCGAAAAAAGTTTCTGTCCCGCCAAAAGATGCTATCGAAGTCGAAGTAGCGATCGCTCTGGATACCGCGACGAAGCCGAGATTGGGCGATGGAGCGCTGCACGCGGCCTCGAAAGCAAAAGTCTGGCTGAACATCGATCACCATATTTCCAATCCAGGCTACGGTGATGTGAATTTGATCGATGCGAGAAAACCTGCGACTGGTCAGATCGTTTACGAATTGATCAAAGCACTGGGCTACCCGATCCCCGACGAAACGCGGGATGCGGTGTATGTCGCGGTATCGACCGATACCGGATCGTTTCAATACGGATCGACCACTGCAGAAACGTATGAGCTAGGTGCGGATTTGATACGGCGCGGCTTGAATGTCGGAAAAATCAATGCGGATACTTACGATAACCACCCGCGTCGCCGCTTGGAGTTGATGCGTGCGTTGTTGAATACCTTGCACATTTCCGACGACGGTCAACTCGCCTGCTGGGAGTTATTGGATAAAACACGAATCGATCTAGCTTTGCAGCCGGATGACAGCGAGGGCTTGATCGATATGATCCGCTCGGTCAAAGGGGTACGCGTCGCCGCGTTTTTTGAGGAACTGGCAGACGGAAAAATCCGGGTTTCGATGCGTTCGAAAGATTCCGGAATCAATGTATGCAATGTTGCCGCTGAATTCGGTGGTGGTGGCCATGCGTTGGCAGCGGGAATTCGCATGGCTGGACCGCTTTCCGAAGCGAAGCCAAAAGTTCTATCTGCCTTGAAGCAGGCATTAGCTATTCAAAAATAATTTAAATTCAAGATGAGAAAACAAGCTGAAGAATACAACGGACCAAGTGGGGTGTTGTTAGTTGATAAGGCGCCGGACATGACATCGCATGATGTGGTGGCGATCGCGAGACGTGCGCTGAATACGAAGAAGATTGGTCATTGCGGAACCCTCGATCCAATGGCGACCGGTTTGCTGATGCTGGTCATCGGCAAGGCGACGAAGATTCAGGATTTGCTGATGAGTGAGGACAAAGTTTACGAAGGCACCCTGACCTTGGGTCAGCGAACCAGCACGCAGGATAAAGAGGGGGATGTGTTAGAAACTCGTGAGGTTGGAAATTTATCTGAACTAGATGTTCGCGCAGCGTTCGAGGTCTACCAAGGTGAGTTTGAACAATTGCCGCCTATGGTTTCCGCGATCAAAATGGATGGTGTGCCGCTTTACAAACTGGCGCGCAAAGGCTTGGAGATTGAGCGAAAATTGCGGCCGGTGCGTGTCACAGCTTTTGAGATCAAACGCATCGAACTACCAGAAGTCGATTTCCGGGTCGATTGCTCGAAAGGTTTTTATGTCCGCACTTATGCGAATGACATCGGTGAAAAGCTCGGCTGCGGAGCGCATCTCAGCGCGTTGCGCCGGACTCAATCTGGAAAATTTAATTTGGATCGGTCCGTGACAGTTGCTCAGCTCAAGGAGGCAAATCCTGAAGTGTTGCTCAAAGCATTGATCTCGTTGGCAGAAATTTCACTGATGCGCGGAGCTTAAGAAACCATGCCAATCCGTCTCGATAAGCTTGAGGATCTGGTGCTTCAGCGAGAGCCGCTGCATCTGGCTCTTGGCGTTTTCGACGGGGTGCATATCGGTCATCAGGCTGTCATTGATCAGGCAGTGCAAGCCGCGCGGGCGAGTGGGGGATTGTCATTTGTCGTGACGTTTTCTCCGCATCCGATTCGGGTCATCGCACCCAACAAAGCACCCAGCTCCTTACTCGCGACCCTAGACGAAAAAGCCGAGGTGATGAAATCTCACGGGGTCGACGGATTGCTGGTCATTCATTTTGATCAAAACTTTGCGACCATGGCCGCTGAGGATTTTGTCAGGAAACTTTGTGAAGCCAAGGTTGCATCGATTTCAGTGGGCGAGGATTGGCGGTTTGGAAACAAGCGGCTAGGCGATGTGAACTTGCTGAAAGCTATGGCGAAGGAGCTTGGATTTGAACTTTCGGCAGTAGCTCCAGTGATTTGGGACGGGGAGCGGATCAGTAGCACACGCATCCGCCAGGCGATACGGGATGGGAATTTCGATGAGGTAGAAGCGATGCTTGGTAGGCACTACGAACTCTCTGGGGAAGTGGTCGAAGGTCGGAAACTCGGTCGGACTTTGGGCTTTCCGACAGCGAATTTGCATTTTGCTGATATGCAACTGCCAAAGGACGGGGTGTGGTTGGTAGAGGTGAATGGGAGTCTACGTGGGGTCGCAAACCTAGGGATGCGGCCAACCGTGGACGGGACCCAACGAACGTTGGAGGTTCATATTTTGGATTTCTCCGGTGATCTCTACGGCCAGATTTTACGGGTGCGTTTCTTACATTTCATCAGGGAAGAAAGGAAATTTCCCAGTATCGATAAGCTTCGGGAGCAAATTGCGGCAGACGTTCGGGAGGCTGAAAAAATAACCCTTGATTAAATACTGTTTAAATGAACAGTATTTAATATGAGCTCACGCGAATACCGAAGATTGAGATGGAAATTGTTGCGGATTGAACTGCGTCGGAAACTTTTGACGAAGATGCGCCAGTGGAGAAAAGTCCACAGACCACGCATTGAGCAGTTGGAGCTCAGACTCTAGACCAGATGTTATAGTTAAGAAAAATTGAGAATTCGTGGATTTTAGACTTACCCTTTCGACTTCAGCTGTCTATATGTCTCGAATACCTCCGCATGCGATTCCTTTTCAGTAAAAAATTTACGAGTTGTAGCCTAGTGCTCGCGATCTCGTTTGGGCTTTTGCCGACGAGTTTTTCTCAGGAAATCAAACCCAAGACGGGTCTTGCCCAGAGGGAATTGGATAAGCGCCGGGCGGCGGTCGAAGAGGGGCAGATGTTCTTGGATAAAGGTGATGAGGCCTATTCGGCTGGTAATTTCAAAGACGCGGTGGATGCTTATGCTGGGGCAAGTGTCGCGTTTCCAAACTCACCAACGACATCCGAGTTGAGAGATGCAGCGCTTGATCGATACGCCCAAGCTTCAGTTGAGCTCGGTAGGCAGCTAGCGCGTAAAGGTCAGGTTGAGGAGGCTAAGAAAGTAATCGATGTGGTTTTGGCCAAAGATGTTACACCCAATCATGTTGGAGCATTGGCGGCTCGTAACGAACTCGATGATCCGATCCGCACCAATCCAGCGATCACCGGAGAACATGCGAAAGATGTGGATCAAGTCAGAAGACTGCTCTACATGGCAGACGGCGCCTATGATCTAGGAAAATTCAATGAGGCAGGACAACATTACACCTCAATTCTAAAAATCGATCCACATAACCAAGCCGCGCGGCGAGGTTTGGAACGTGCCGCGAATGCAAAATCGAAATATTATGATGCTGCATTCAGTCAGACACGTGCCGAGGCGTTGATGGAGGTGGATAAAGCATGGGAGTTGCCTTTGTCTTCGAATTTGGTGATTCCGACAGTTCCAGTTGTGAGCGATACCACTGTATCAAGTTCAAACATTCCTTTGAGTAATAAACTCAGTCGTATCATAATCCCAAAATTCATCGTCGAAGAAGTGACATTGATGGAAGCGATCGACGTTCTAAGGATGCGCACAGCCGAGTTTGATACCTTTGAGTTAGTGCCTGAACTTAAAGGTATGAACATCACAGTTAATCTGGGAGATCCTTCGACCTCGCCGGCGAAAGAGATTTTATCAATTCGATTTAACCTGAGAGTTTCAAACGTTCCTGTGGAACATATTCTTAAATACATCACAGAAATTACGAAAACAAATTTTCGTTACGATGATCATGCCGTGACGATCACTCATAAAGGAGCTGCTGGTAATAGTTTGATCACACGGACATATCGGGTTCCTCCTGATTTTTTGAGTAATCTAACTGCAGGAGCTTCAGAAAAAGCCAAGGAAGCAGATGATATATTCAATGCGGCGCCATCTGTAAATCAATCTCTTGCGAAACGAAAAGGTGCCCAAGAAGCATTTGCAGATCAGGGAGTTTCATTTCCACAAGGAGCAAGTGCTAATTTCAATCCAGCTACCAATACATTGCATGTGGTCAACACGATTAGTAATCATGATATTATTCAGCAAATCATTGATACAATTGTGCAGACAGAGCCAGTCATCGTATCGGTGAAAGTCACTATGGTGAAAGTCCAGAAAAACGTTTTAGAGGAACTTGGATTTGATTGGATGATAAATGATTTTGGATTAGGTGGTGGGAGTGGTGCAGGACCAGACAAAGGTTATTTATCAGGAGGAACCACCGGGACTGGAACATTGATTGATGATTTTCCTGTGGTGCCGGGAAATCCGCTCCCACGTAATCCGATCACAGCGGGTAATCGTAGTGGTGAAGGTGCATTCGAAAGGTCTAGTCTAGATCAACTTCTCGCTGATGGTGTGTCCACTGATGCTCAAAGCAGAGCTCGTGCTCCAGGAATTATTGGAGTGAATGGAGTGGTAAATAATTCAACCATTCAAATGTTGATGCGTGGACTGGATCAGAAAAAGGCGGGCGACGTTCTGGCTACGCCTTCCATTACAACTCGCAGTGGTCAGGCCGCCTCGGTCACGATGGTTAAGGAGTTCATCTATCCATCTGAATATGAACCCCCGCAAATACCTCAATCTATCACCGCGTTTAATACTCCCGTTTTTGATAATAATGGAAACTTAATTGGAGTTCAACAGGTTTTCGTGACACCTCCAATGGTGCCAGCGTTTCCAGCGGCCTTCGAGACACGCGACACAGGTGTTTTTCTTGAAGTTTTACCAACTGCTGATCAAAATCGCAGATACATTGATGTAGCATTGAAGCCTGTGATTACTGATTTTGATGGATTTGTGAATTTTGGATCTCCTATCAATTTGGTTCAGGCCGGCGTCTCAATTCCTTTAGCTGAGAATCCTATCCTTCAGCCAGTTTTTAGTGTTAAGAAAGTAGATACCAGTGTAACGATTTTGGATGGTGCGACGATTGTAGTTGGCGGTCTATTGCAAGATCGTGCGATTAATGTGAATGATAAAACTCCAATACTTGGCGATCTCCCAATGGTCGGTAAACTCTTTCAATCCAACGCAGTTAAGCATCAATCTACGGCGATCTTGTTTTTTCTTAATGTCGAATTAGTTGATCCAACTGGCAGACCATATCGTAATCGCTGATTTATTATAAATTATGCCTGATTCGAACAATGAGCCTGAGAAGTATACGATCGAAGAGATGTTAGATCGTCTAAAAAAGCGAGGTGACGGTGAGGGTCAATTGGTATCACGCGCAGATGGAACGCAGGCTTTAAAAGTAAGAAAGCACAAACGCCGCACAGACCAGCCGGGAGATAAGTTAAAGGCAAAGAATCAGCGCACGCAGCTGATTCAGATTGCAGGCTTTATTGTCTTCATGGTCGCAATGCTGATCATCGGAGGAATATTAATAATTAATGCGAACAGCTCAGCTTTCCGTAATGGTTTGG
The DNA here is from genome assembly GCA_945885485.1 of Prosthecobacter debontii. Lineage (GTDB taxonomy): Bacteria > Verrucomicrobiota > Verrucomicrobiia > Verrucomicrobiales > Akkermansiaceae > Luteolibacter. The sequence goes on along the minus strand of CAMCYT010000005.1, from coordinate 19,864 downwards.
TTTCCAAGATAGAGAGCATCACAGGTGGTGAGGTGAAAATTCAACAATTTAGGATGAATCCAGCCACAGCATCCGCAGCGCGAGTTGAAATAGATTGGCCGGAAATGTTCTCTATTAACCGATTGGAAGCAAATAGCTTAAAAGCAAAAATTTCACCCATCAGCTTTGTTGGGAAAGTTTTTCAAGGGCAGGAAATTACGGCAGAAAAAGGAAAGCTTTTTTTGAAGGCTCCGCATTCATCGGATTCAACTACTACTAAGGCAAAAGGAACGAGTGATTCTGGAATCAGATTTCAACGATACTCAGTTGCTAGTTTGAATGTGTTTTTTTCAAAGGATAAATTAACGGATGGCATGGTTGAGAATATCGAGGCTTCTTATTTGCCGACAAAGACCGGCAAAAGTGGTGAAATTCGATTGAATCGTGGAAACTTAAAACTGAAGGGTTGGCCATCATTGGCTCTTGATCGTTCATATATACAAGTTCGTGGAGAGGAACTTGATATCAAGAGCATGCGGTTTTTAATTCCTCCAGTGCAGAGTGAAGAGGTTCAAGATAAAGGCACGATCAATTTCTCGGGTGTAATCAGTCCTCAAGCTGAAGGGGCTACTCATAAACTGCACGTGGAATTGGAATCATTTCAAATTTCACCTTTATTAGGTAATAGCTTGGGTCGGTTTTTTCATGGTAAGATGGTCACAAATACGGATGAAACTTCTAACATACTTCAATTTGCTCCTGGTTCTGGACAAGATGCATCGCTTGAATTGAATGTGAGCCAAGCGACTTCTTCGCGAATCAGCCTCTCACAATTCAAATTTTTAGGTCACTTATCGATTGTATTAGATGATCGATGGTATGAACTCCCAAATTTTGATGGCAAAGTTAAATTGCTGATCAAGCGAAGTGGTGAGTTGGTTAAGATGGAGAGTATTCATTTGGAACAACGCGCGAGAATGATGATCAAGGGAACGATATCAACCAAGGATACGGCTGGTAATATTTCAGGAACTCTTAGTGTTGGAATTCCCGAAATTATCGTCGCTGCTTCTAAGGATCGCCGCCTAGATTTGATGTTTAGTCCTGTTAAGGATGGATATCGATGGATTAATATTGAGTTGAGTGGGAGTGGTTCGGCGCCAGCGGATAATTTCAAAGAACTGTATCAAGCGGTTCAGCTTACGAATTCACCTGAAGTTAAAGTTGTTCCTAAACCTCAAGGTGTTGATTCGTTTGATAGTTTGATTAAGCCTGAATAAGTCAGCCTGGTTTGACGATGTGTATGCCAAGCAGGCAGACATCGTCGTCGAAGTGATGGGAGTCGGAGAAATCAAGAACGGTTTCGATGACGGATTCTAACCATTCTTCGATGTCTTTTTGTGGATCTTGGCTTGCAGTTTGCAGGAGCCGCTTATCCATAAACTGTTCGCCCTCATCATTTTCAGCTTCCAGAACGCCGTCCGTGAAAAGTAGCAAGCGCTGAAAATCCGATAGATCCAAGGTGTGAATGGGATAGGTTAAATGGTTCATCAAGCCAAGAGCTGGACCTTTTTCGCCGCGGGCGGTGCAAAGTTGTTGGCTGGATTTTTCACCGACGACGATGGGTCCTGGATGGCCGGCGCAGGAGTATTCCATTGATAATTCGTTGAGATCGATGATGCCATAGAACGCAGTTGCGAACATCGTTACGTTGGCACGTTTCAGGATAGAGGATAAGCCGGAATTGAGTTTTCCGAGGAATTGTGAGGCGTCATGTTTGCCGTTGGCTTGAGTGGCGAGAAGACCTCTTAACATCGCCACAACCAAGGCTGCGCGGACGCCGTGGCCCATCACATCGCAGATAAAAATTCCGTAGCGATTGTTGCTTAGTTTAATGATCTCGTAGAAATCTCCAGCGAGTCCGGAAATGGGTAAATAACGTGAGCCGAAGAAAATCTGGTTGCCGTTTGGGGCGACGGCGGGTGGGTAGCCAGAAGTGGAGAGTGCTTGTTGGATCTCGTGGGCGAGTTTGACCTCTTCTTCGTAAGCGATGTTTTTCTGCTGGAGCTCATTAGCTAACTCGGTGGCTTGACGTTGGGCTGTAACCAGCGAAGTGACATCGCTGGAAACACCAAAGGTGCCTTTGATCGTTCCGCTCTTATCTTTCCAAGGAAATTTTGAGGTCACCACGAAAGTCTCGGTTCCTTCACGCCATGTTTCACATTCGAGCTGGCCAGTCATGGGAATACCGGTTTTGATGATTCGCTGTTCATCGGCTTCCGCTTTTTCCCAATGTGTGTTAGAAAATAAATCGCGGTCGTGTTTTCCAATCAGGCTCACACTTTGGTCAAAGCCATGATATTCAGTCATACCGCGATTCACCATGACGAACTTCGATTCGAGATCTTTGAAATAGATTTGTAGTGGGACGTGATCGATTAAGTTACGTAAGAGATGGCGTTCCTCTTCAATCTGCGCTTCGGCGTTTTTCCGGAGGCTGATATCGATCATGGAACCGGCGATACGATTCGCATCTCCTTGACGGTTGCGAACTACGGTCCCGCGAATTCGCAGCCAACGCCATTCATTGCCACCGGTTTGGATTCGGGCATCTATGGCTAGGGTTTCGGGTCCACCAGTGTCGAGGGCGCGATTGACAGTGCCTTCAAATGCTTGGCGGTCAAGTTGGTGGACATGGAGATAAGGCGGGATAAAAAGGTTGGGTGCGCTGGACTCCGTGCATTCTAGAAATTCAATAATCCGCCGAGAGTAATAGATTTTCTTTTCGCCAACCATCCAGTCCCAGATTCCTTCATTGGAAGCTCTCAAGGCGAGCTCAAGTCTATCGTTATTTTGAACTTCTTGGGGAAATGACTCTGACATATCTGGGTGTTTTAAAGAGGTTGCCTTTTGAGGTCGTTATCTAGTCGCAGGCATGCGGGGCTTTCAAGGAAGATCGATGAGCGGGGAGCTCAAAATGTGCAATTTTTGCCTAGTTCTGGGATTGCTTTTGAAACTGGAGCGTTTAGAACGACGGCGATGAAACGTCTCGCTTTACTCATTCTTGTGGTTGGATTTGGTCTCGGTGCCTGTGAAAGGCATGATTTTGAAGAGACTCGGAAATTGCACGAGCATCATGATAGCCATGGGGATCACGATAGCCACGCGGATGAAAAGAAGCATTGAAATGCTTCAATTTCGCATTTTCCCTCCAATTGCACTCTGTTTCTTGATCCTAGGCTTGTCAAACGCAGAGAGCTACTTCACAGACGCGTCTTTCTAGGCAATCCATGAATCAAGAAATTGCATTAACTCTGATCGTAATCGGGATCACCTTGATCGCGTTTATTCGTGAGTGGGCTGCACCTGATGTGCTGGCATTAACCATTTTGTGTCTCTTGGTGGCACTGGGTTTGATCGACATGGACAACATGGCCAAAGTTTTCAGCAATGAGGCTCCATTGACAATCGCAGCTCTGTTCGTAATCGGTGGAGCCTTGGAGAAATCCGGAGCAGTCAATCAGATCGGGCGGCTATTAGAGCGGAGAGTGAATGGTGGAGTGAGAACGTCCATCTTTGCGTTCACCATGGTCGCGACATTCTTCAGTGCGTGGATGAACAATACGGCCATCGTTGCGATTCTGATGCCAGTCGTTTTGGGATTCGCTAGATCGAAAAACATCGCCGCTTCAAAATTACTGATACCTTTGTCTTATTCGTCGATCTTGGGTGGTTGCTGCACCTTGATCGGTACATCTACCAATCTTTTGGTGAACGGCAGTCTTAGAGACATGGGTCTGGAGCCGATGAGCATGTTTGAACTGACTCCAATAGGTGTCCCGTTGGCGATTGCTGGCGTTGCTTACATGGTGATTTTGGGACCTAAATTATTGCCCTCACGGTCATCGATTACGGGAAGTTTAGAGATCGATTTAAGGGTGGTTCCGCTGCATCATTTGCTCATTTCCGATGGTTCGGAGTTAATTGGCCATAAGCTTCTCGATACGCCCCTTGGGAGTAAGGACGCAGGAATTCATGTTTTGGAAATTCGCCGGCGTGGCACGCGCCTGATGTTGCCACTCAGCGAAGTGACGGTTGAAAAAAATGATCGTTTCCTGGTTGCGCTGCATCGCCGCAAAGGAGGGGCGACAAAAGCACAGGAGTTGTTTGTGAAAATCGGAGCGCAGGAGCTTTCCACGGTGGATGGTATTGTTTCCGAGTTGGTCATTCCAACCGAATCCTCACTTGTTGGTAAAACCTTGGCGGCTGCGGATTTCCGCCAGCGCTACAACTGCGTGGTGCTTGCGGTGCATCGCAACGGTTTGAACATTACCAGTAGCATGGCCAATATTGCTTTGGATCATGGCGATACTTTGCTGGTGATCACTGCAGTCAATAACTTAACGAGTTTGAAAGAAACTCGGGATTTCGTTCTTACCGATACTCCGGACTCTAAAACCGAGAATGAAGCAAGCAATCCTGAATGCCAAAAATCAATCAAAATTTCATGGGCGATTCTTATTGGAGTGATTTTAGTCGTATCGATCACCGATTTCTTAAGTCGGATGAATTTAGGGATCCCAGACATTCCGATTCATTATGCATCAGTCGTCGGGGCTTTGTGTTTGTTGTGGCTCAAAATTCTGACACCGCGTGAAGCTTACGCGAGTATCGACTGGCAGGTATTGTTGATGCTCTATGGATTACTGGGTCTAGGGATGGCGATGCAGAATTCGGGGACTGCCTTGTGGTTGGCGGAACGCTTGGTCGATATGACTCGTCATCATGTTTCTCCCGAACTTCTACCCTACGTGATGCTTTGGGTGATCTATCTTTTTACATTATTGCTTACGGAAGTTTTGTCTAATAATGCCACGGCGGTGATGTTGGTGCCCATTGTGGTCGGGCTTGCTAATGAGCTTGGGGTCGATTTCCGGCCGTTTATCATCACGATTACGATCGCTGCGTCATGTGCGTTTGCACTGCCGATGGGCTATCAGACCCACATGATGGTGTATGGGCCAGGTGGCTATAAGTTCAGCGATTACCTCCGTATCGGTATTCCCTTAAACATTCTGATCTGGGTAATGACAAGTCTTCTTGTGCCACTAATCTGGAATTTCTAGGGGTTGAATTTTTTCTTCGCTCATTCGTTATTTTTGATTCTACTTGGTAGAGATGGATTTTGATTTTCCAGAAAGTTTTTTGCTGCTGCCTCTGCTGGGGTTGGTTGGATGGTTTTGGCCAAAGCTGGGATTGTTCCGTCCGCTGCGTTTGTTGATTCTACTTTTGTTGGTTGCCATGCTTTCGGGACCAAAATTTGTGAAGCAGCAAAATGCTCTGGAGTTGATCGTGTTGTTGGATCGGTCCGATTCGACCGAAGACTTGATCGATAAAGGCCTGCCTGAATGGACGCGGCTTTTGGAGAGTTCGAAACCCGGACGTAAAGATAAGCTGCGCTTTGTGAACTACGCGGCTGAAGTCGCGGAGGCAGGGATTGATGGATCTTCGTTCACGGGATCACGCAAGCAGACAAGGACCGGTTTGGCGTTATCGAATTTGATGGCGCAGGTGGATGAGAAAATGCCGACCAGGGTGTTGTTGTTTACGGATGGATATGCGACCGAGCCGTTGACCGAGGCGGCGGAGCAAATGAAGAAGCGTGGAGTGCCGTTAGATTATCGATTGGTGCGTGAGGAGACGGTTCAGGACGCGCGGGTTGCTCGTTTGCAGTTTCCGGAGCGTGTTCAGGTTGGTGAGCCGTTTTTGATTTCTGTTTTGGTTAGATCTGATAAAGAAGAAGCCATTCCTTTGGTCATCAAGCGCAACGGTCAGACTTTGGTGGAAACTGAGATTGCGGTAAAAGATGGTGTGGGAACCGTGGAGTTTACCGATCGGCTGGGACAGGTTGGCTCATTCGAGTATGAGGCGGAGATTCGTCCTGTGGTGGATGCGCATTTGGGAAACAACCGGATGAAGCGTTGGATGGAAATTACTGGTGGACCGAGGTTGTTATTGGTCACGAAATATGAAGATGATCCGGTGGCGCGTGCGATGGCGGATATGGATTTCGATGTGCAGGTGATCAAAGATTCTTCCCAGCTCAAACCGGGTATGCTAGGTGGTTCCAAGGCGGTGATTTTTAATAACGTTCCAGCTCATGAGATTCCAAACGATTTCATGAAATCATTGGATTTCTTCGTTAGGGAACAAGGCGGGGGATTTATGATGGTAGGTGGTAAGCGTTCGTTCGGAGCTGGTGGATATTTCCAGTCCGACATCGATGAGCTTTTGCCCGTTTCAATGGAATTGAAATCCGAGCATCGGAAACTCGCGGTTGCCTTGGCAATTGTGATGGATCGTTCCGGTTCGATGGCTGTGGAGGTTGCCGGTGGAAAAACGAAGATGGATTTGGCGAACTCCGGTGCGATTGCTGCGGTGAATCTGTTAGGAGATATGGATCAGGTGACGGTTTTTGCAGTTGATAGCGAACCAAACAAGACTGTTCCGCTCAGCAAGGTTGGAGGAAAGCAGGCGCAGATTAATCAGCGGATCTCCAAGATTTCATCCGGCGGCGGAGGAATTTATGCATACACCGGCTTGAAAGCAGGTTGGGAGGAATTGAGGAAATCGACGGCAGGAACGCGGCATGTCATTTTATTTACCGACACCCAAGATACTGAGGAGCCGGGTGATTATAAAAAGCTGTTAGCAGATATGACCAAGGAAGGTGCGACGGTTTCAGTGATCGGCCTTGGGACAAATAAAGACATTGATTCGGCGTTTTGTGAAGACATAGCCAAGCTCGGTAACGGACGGATGTTTTTCTCGGATCGGCCGATGGATATTCCGCAAATTTTTGCACAGGAGACAGTGACGATTGCCAGGTCAGCCTTCCTTGAAGAAAAAGTTGAAGGATTGGCCTCGGGGCGGTGGAGTGAAATTTCACCGAAGCCAATTGAGTGGATGCCTGCGATTGGCGGATACAATTTGTCCTATGCTCGCAAAGATAGCACGGTTTCTTTGGTTTCAAAAGATGAGTATGTCGCCCCACTCGTGGCGCATGCTCGGCGTGGCTTGGGACGTACCGCAGCGGTGTCGTTTCCGTTAGGTGGCGATTTTTCTGATGATGTTAGAAACTGGAAAGGATATGGGGATTTTGTGCAGACGATGGGTAGGTTTTTGATGGGTCAGCAATTACCGCCAGGTATTGCAATCCGGCATCAGATGAAGGGAACTCGCTTGGAGTTGAGCTTGTATTACGATTCCGAGGAATGGGGGGAGCGCCTGAATCAAGACCCACCGGTCGTTAAATTGCAGGATGAAGCAGGCGGTGCGATTTATGAAGTGCCATGGCGTCGCATTGCGCCTGGGCATTTTTCTCTGAGCCGTGATTTGAATGAAGGCAGTGTGGTGAAAGGAGCGATTCGAGTGGGGGAACACGCGCTAGCATTTGGTCCGGTGAGTGTGGGGTCGAGCGTGGAATGGGCGTTTGAATCGGAGCGCTTGGAAGAGTTGCGTCAGGTTTCTCATCAAACGAATGGGCGAAAATTATTGAATCTTGAGGACGCTTGGTTGAGGCCGCCTTATCTGGCTGCTCATTCGCTTAGTTTGCCTTTGGGGATTTTCCTGCTGGTCTTGATTGTGTTGGAGGCATTGATTACCCGGACGGGTTGGAAACTTCCTGAGTTTGTTAGATTCAAAAGCGATAAGGCCAAACAACAACCTAAGCCGCAAAAAGTTCGGACTCCGAAAGTGATTAAACCCGTGGTTGAAAAGGTTATCGAAGAAATCGCGAAACCTGTCATCGAAGAAGATTCTGAACGTCGCTCCCGATACCAGAGAGCGAAAGATAAGAAGTGATTCGTTTCGTGCTCTAGAAAATTCCCGGGTAGTAATCTGGCGAATCGGGGCCCTCGAAATACATGGAGATGAAGCGATTCCATGTTTCCCGGCTTTCTGGCGAGAGGCTTTCAGTGATTTGAGAAACACAGTGGCTGCAAAGTAACAACGGCAGCGCACCTTCGATCAATGAGCTATCATTTCGGAATTGCGCGGAGATCGTGAATCCCAACATCCACTCGCGCGGCATCGTGCACGCCACGCAGTGATCCATGCGCTTGATGGGTTGATCGAGTTTTTTCCATTCGAGCATGCGTTGCTCCCAATCGATCTTGGTTTCGAGGAAATCTCTAATTGCAGCCTTGGATGACTCGCTGAAACTGCCCGCCACCTCATCCCGGCAGTGGTCGCAGATTGCATATTCCATGACACACTCCTTGCGGTGGTAATGCTTGTTGATCACCCAACTCCTGCCAGTCGTGGAGAGGGTATTCTGGCAAATCTTACAGGAAACAAAGGGTTTTCCAGTTTCGATCGAGTCAAACCATTGTGCCAAATGCCTCATGGGGCGGATTATAGCGAAAAGTAATAATTTCGCAAAGACTCTAAATTGCAAGATAGGGTCTTGCAAACTTCGCGGCAGCCCAGTAACTCCTCCTCGCCATGTCTAAAGTAGGAGTGATTGATTTCCCAAAAAACGGTTACGAAGCAGTTATTTTTGATTGCGACGGGACACTCGTCGATTCCATGCCTGCGCACTTCGATGCCTGGTGCGAAGCCCTCGCGGCTTATGGCGCGGGAGGAATTTTCAAAGAGGACGTTTTTTTCGCCATGGGCGGCAGGCCGACCCGGGACATCGTGGTCGATCTCAATGAAGAATATGACCTGAAGCTCGATCCAGATGCCGTGGCGCTAGCTAAGCGTGATGCTTATTTGAAAAAGCTTCATTTGGTTCAATTCATTGATGAAGTTGCAGATTTCGCTAGATCGCTCAGAGGTAAAATGCCTCTCGCCGTAGCATCAGGTGGTTCACGCTATGTGGTGGAAAAGACCTTACACCTCTTGGATTGCTCCGACTGGTTCGATGAAGTCGTTACCGCTGATGACGTTTCCAATGGTAAACCCTCGCCTGACATTTTCCTGAAAGCCGCGGAATTGCTCGGCGTTGCTCCAGAAAAATGCCTAGTGATTGAAGACGCACCTCCGGGTGTGATCGCAGCTCTGGCAGCCGGGATGCAAGTCGTCACCGTGCCTATGCCGATGTTGGTGAAACTTTGAACGGGCGGTTGATCGTTCATGCGAGCAGCTCTGTGACCCCTAGCAGGGTCAGGTTTGGTTTTTCTGCGTTTACCCTGGGTGTCGCTGCACTCAACCCCGGGTATTGCGCGGATAAAATATAAGCACCCCAGCGGGGTGCTAGAATGCGCGTGACATGTTAAAAGTTCTTCAATAGGAAAATCCCACTATGGCATCCTCCCACCTTAGTCTACATTACCACATTATTTTCGGAACCAAAGACCGTATCCCTTTCATTCATGATTCATGGATATCCCGTTTGCATGAATATTTGGGTGGGACCGTGCGCGGTTTAGATGGAATTCCACAAGCAGTTGGAGGTGTTGCCGATCATGTTCATTTGCTGGTCGGATTGAAATCGACGCATTGTATATCCGATTTTGTTCGAGATCTTAAAAAATCATCAACCTCTTGGGTTCGAGATGAGATTCCGAGGAGTGAGAAATTCTCGTGGCAAAATGGTTATGCTGCATTCACCGTCAGTGCCAGTTCGCGGGATGCCGTGAAAGACTATATTTCTAATCAAGCTGAACATCATCGGGTTAGATCATTTCGCGAGGAATACATTCTCATGTTAGAAAAGGCTGGGGTTTCGTATGATGCTCGGTATTTGGATTGAGATTTATACCACGTATCTGCGACCCCTGCCGGGGTCGGTGAGGGTGGGGGCGTTGTCCCGGGGTGTCGCTTCGCTCAACCCCGGGCTAATATCTTTGATCCCGTTGGGATTGGGTGCAACTCAGCGAGGTGCAAGACATTAGTCCTGGGTCGCAGACCCAGGGTATCTCGCAAAAAATATTCTGCACACCAGCGGGGTGCCAGACAACGATGCATATTGAATATAGACGTCGAGCCCCGACACATCGGGGCAGGCGAAGATCGTCGCTACTGTGGAATATCTACCCAACAGCCTTTTTCATGGGATTTGATGGAGAGCTCGGCGAGTTGGACGCCTTTGGCGCCTTCACGCAGGGTCCATTTGAAAGGGGTGTCGATGGCGACGTGTTTGAGGAACATTTCCCATTGGATTTTGAAGGCGTTGTCGAAGTTGAGTTGGTCGGGGACTTCGGTCCAGTTGGCGTAGTAATCAATGGGGGAGTCGATGTCTGGGTTCCAGATGGGGCGTGGGGTGACGGATTGATGTTGAGCCCAACATTTGCGGAGGCCAACGATGGCGGAGCCTTCGGTGCCATCGACTTGCATGGTAAGTAGATCGTCGCGGCGGACGCGGACGTTCCATGAGGAGTTGAATTGGCAGGTGACACCGGTATCGGTTTCGAAAATGGCGTAGGCAGAATCGTCTGTGGTGCAGGCGAAAGGTTTTCCTGCTTCGTCGAAGCGCTGGGGGATATGGGTGGCGGCTTTGCAGAACACACGGGTGACGTTTCCGAAGAGGTTATCGATCACGTAGCGCCAGTGGCAGTGCATATCGACGATCATGCCACCGCCGTCTTCGGCGCGGTAGTTCCATGAAGGGCGTTGGATGGGTTGTCCTTCGTGTTCGCCTGTGAAAACCCAATAACCAAACTCGCCGCGCACAGAGAGGATTTTTCCGAAGAAACCTTGTTCCTTCAAAAGCTGGAATTTACGAATCCCCGGGAGCCAGAGTTTGTCCTGAACTGTTCCGTTTTTGACTCCGGCTTTTTCAGCGATTTCAGCAATGCGTATCGCTTCGGCATACACGCTGGCGGTGGGCTTTTCACAGTAAACGTGCTTTCCAGCAGAGATAGCGCGCTCAAGGAACGGAATGCGATGAGGGGTGCCGGAGGCATCGAAAAAGATTTCGTTGTAGGGATCGGCAAGGGCGGCATCGAGGTCGGTGGAGAAACGTTCGACACCATGCTTCTTCGCGAGTTCAGCAAGCTTGGCTGCGTTACGTCCGGTGAGGATAGGATCGGGAATAAGGCGTGAGCCGTCTGGAAGGAGAACTCCGCCTTGATCGCGTATCGCGAGAATGGAGCGGACGAGGTGTTGGTTGGTGCCCATGCGTCCGGTGACGCCGTTAAGGATAATGCCGATTTTTTTCATAAAGTTTCAATTTTCAATATTCAAATTTCAAGGAAGAGAAATGGATGTGGATAAAGGATTTTAACCAAGAACCAAGAACTAGGAACCAAGAACCAGGAACCAGGAACCAGGAACCAGGAACTAGAGACTTTGAGTGGATGCTAGGATTTTCTGGAGGAAGTCATGTTGGTTCATGGCCCAGTATTTGCCGGAGAATATTTCGACTTCCGAGTGGCCGGTGAAGTTGGTGGCGCGGATCATGTTAAGGATACGTGGGGTGGCGTTGACGCCTTCGCCGGGGAGGCCTCGATCTAACAGTGGGTGATCGAAGTCGGGTTTGAACTCGCAGATGTGGAATGCGAAGAGGTGGCCGCTGTTGGCGCAGGTTTGGATTTCTTGTTCCAAGTTCGTCTCCCACCAGACATGAAACGTATCGACCGCGATTCCGACGAGTGGGTGATTGATGCGTTGTGCGAGGATGTTGGCGTCACGGAGAGAAGCAACAGCGGAGCGATCTCCCGCATACATCGGGTGGAGTGGTTCGATGGCGAGTTTGATTCCAGTAGCCTCGGCACGAGGGAGGAGGGCGCGGATGCCGGCTTCGATTTGTTCGAGGTTTTGCTCAGGGGATTGGCCAATCGTTGCCCCGCAAACCATTACGATCATGGGTAAACCAACCAACTCGGCTTCTTCCAAGGCTTGTAGGTTTTGTTCAATCGCTTTCTCTCGGTCGGGGGCGGATAGGGCGGTGAAAAATCCGCCACGGACGAGGGAAATGGGAGTGAGTCCACTATCAGAGAGATGCACTCTCACTTTTTTTAAATCCCGACCCGCGATGGTTTCACGCCAGATCGAAATTCCTCCAATGCCTGCACGGGAGTAATTCTCGATGCATTCACCAATCGACCATGGTTGGTTCGTGAATGTATGGATGGCGATTTGTTGGGGAGTCACAGCTTTTGTTAGAATGAATTATGAAGACTCACCGAAGATGAATTTTCCTACGACTCGGTGGATAGCTTTTTGCGGAATGTGATTGATGATTTCTTGCTCAAGTCCGGTTGCTGCGGTTCTGGCGAGTTCTAGGATGGGCATGCTGACAGTGGTGAGCAGCGGACGAGATAATTGCCGCACCGGTGAGTCGTCGAAGCCGGTGACGGAGATGTCTTTAGGGACGGCGACACCGAGTCGGTCTAACTCGCTGAGAACCACCGTTCCCATGATGTCGTTAATACAGATGAGCGTATTGTATTTTTTTGAAAGGCTAAGAATCTTCGCGTTGGTGACTCCGTTGATGTTAGGAAAGGTATGGGTGTCTTTAATGGGATCAAAATGAATCCCTAGTTGTTTGCACGCGGCATCGACACCACTCAGGCGTTCTTCGTAAATTTGTCCAAGTTCATCTAGCGTGATGAAGGCAGGTTTGAGATTTTTTCCGCGTCGTTTAAAAAGATGAGATACGATCTCATTCATGCCGACGCTGTTTTCCGATGCCAAGCAGGGGATGCCGGGGATATCACGGTTGAGGACGACGAATGGGGTTTTGTTTTTCTTGAGCTGCTTGAGCGTGTCCTCAGAAGGACGGTGGAACGCGAAAATGAATCCATTGATATCGCCGCCTTTTTTGTGCGGATAGGGTTTGTAATCTTTGCTGCTCGTTTCGCAGACAAGATTGATGCCGCATTGTTTGAAGCCGGATTGGATACCTTCGATGAGTGATGCGAAGTCATAGAACAAGGATCGCTCTGGTTCGATGTGTCGGGGGAGAATGAGTTTGATGTTTAAAATCGAACGCCCGCGGTGCTTGCTGATGTTGCGTTTTTTATAACCCATCAGTTCAGCTTGATGCTGAATTTTTACAATCAGAGCTGGGTCAACTAAGCGAGACTGATTGAGCGCACGTGACACAGTCGCGGTGGAGATCCGCATTTTCTGAGCGATGTCGGTGATGGTGGTCATGGGGTGATTTCTTAGTAGCCCAAGCGAGCGACGCAGTCGGCTAATATTTCACTCTCCCATTCCGGACGTTTAGCGGATTTGGGATGGGTGAGCGGGGAAGGGCAGCGACCGATGAGGTTTTGGAAAATCGCGCAGGAATGCTTGTAAGCCGGCACCGGAGCACGAAACGCGATGTTGCCGAGGTATTGGATGTTGTCGGTGAGTTTCGCGTAGCGGTCATCGCCTTCTAACCAATATTTGTCACGCAGGGCAAACAACTCAGGACAGAAAGTTGCAAGACCCAGAAGGTAGTCAGAACCGTATTCGGTCATGTCGATTGCGAGGTCGTTGCCGGTGAAGATTTTAAAATCGGGTCTTACCTGATCGCGGATTTCCAAACGGCGTAATTCAATATCGCGTTCCAAGGAGGAATGTTTGATGCCTTTGAGCGATGGAATTTTTATCAGGCCTTCAAAGGTTTCCTCGTTAAAGATCATTCCGTTCGGTGCGAACATCGCGCCGAGTTCAAACGCGACCACAGAATCGTAGCCAGCGCAGACTTCGGCGTAGAGATCGACGATTTGAGCCGGCGACCATGAGTGAAAGCGGGTGGTTTGGAAAAGGATGGGGGTGCCGCCGTAAGAGACGATCTCATCCATTTGGGTTTTATAGAGTTGCACTAGATCGCCCTCGAGACCTTCGACAAAGGCACCGGCGATAAAGTCGCGTCGCCCGGCGATCGTTTGATTCGTTAGCTCCAGGATGCGGGTGCGTTCGGCGGAGGTGAGATAATTCGCGTAGCCCGTATCCATGTTCACCGCACAGCCAAGTCCTGCAACTGTCGTTCTTGCGACTGCTGCTTGAAAACTTTCCTCTGCAATGGATCCATCTGGATTGAAGGGCAACAAACACGCGGCGTATCCGGTGGTTTTTCGATGGAGTTTTTTGGCTTGGTGGCGTTGCGATAGCGACATAACTGCAGGTGTATTACTTTGTAAATAATTTACATGCAAAATTTTTTCTGCGTTTGTAGGATTTTTTGTCATGACATCTGGGAGGGTTTGCGAAAGATCGCTGCATGTACGAAGCGACAGGTAAAATTAAGGTGATCTATGATACGCAGAGTTTTCCGAGTGGATTTTCCAAACGGGAATTTGTGGTGACAACGGCGGACGGCAAGTATCCGCAGGATTTGAAATTCGAGGTTGTGAAAGACAAGTGCTCGATTTTGGATAACTACAAAGAGGGCAGTGATGTCGTGGTGAACTTCGATGTCCGTGGAAACGAATACAACGGCAAATATTACGTGAACTTATCCTGCTGGAAATTATCCGGTGGCACAGGTGGGGGTGGTGGAGGTCGTAATAGCGAATACTCACAGGAATCGCCTGCCGAGCCTTCGCCTGAAGATCTCCGCAAGACGGATGATTTCGATGACGATATTCCGTTTTGATTAAAGAGAAGGAACCACAATGGGAGCGAAGTGGACATGGACGGAGTGGAACGTAGTCAAAATGCACGGAGTATACGGAATGGTTGCTTGCTTGCTAATCATTCCTTTTTTGATTTATTCATTCCGTGAATTCCGTGCTCTCCGTGGTTAAAAATTATTCAGCCATTGGAGTTCCGATTCGGGCGTAGAGCTCGATTTGCTTGCTGGAGTTTTCTAGCAGGTCTTTGGCGAGTGTGACTTTTCCGGGTTCGAAGATCGTGATGGTGGATGAACCGCCGAACGCGAAGTAACCTTTCTCTGCACCTTTTTCGACAGGTTGTTTGGGAGTGTAGGTTTGATGGATAGAGCCGACGCAGGTGGCTCCGATTTCAAGGAGCAGGATGGTTCCAAAATCTTCGGTTTGGAGTTGGGTGAGGGTGCGCTTGTTGGTCCAGAGGTAGGAGAGTTTTTTCGCGAGTGCGATAGGTGAAACGGAAAATAAAGGGCCTGGAATGGTGTGGGTTTCGGAGGGGATTCCAGCGGCCGGAAAATGGAAGCGATGGTAATCGACCGGACACAGTCGCGACAGCACGAGCGAGCCGTTGGCATATTTTGCAGCCAGGGCGGGATCACCGAGAAGGGCGGGGAGGTCAAAAGTTTGGCCTTTTACGAAGAATGAATCAATTTTCGAGATATCCGGAAAACCGAGGTGGCGACCGTCGGCAGGAAAGACGATGGGTGTGGAGGAGATGGGGCGGGCCTCGGGTTTGAGTTTTCGGTAGAAAAACTCGTTAAAACTTTTGTAAGAGATGGGGGAATCGAGGAAATCGGCTGGATTCATGCCGTAATGCTCGATGAATGGCTGGACTCTCTTGGCGGATTCGCGATTGGACATGCGTTTGCCATACCATTTCGAAAAACCATGGCGCTTCACCAGGGCGTGGAGCGAGAGTTTTCCGAGAGGATTTGCGTAGGTCCAGCGCAGGAACGATTCTCCATATACCTGCTCGGTTTCCTGCTGCTGAGTATGGCGGTTGAAATATCGGATGGTTTCCACATCGGCAGGAAACCCTTTGTGGATATGAAAGTCAAAGAACTATGAACCCAGAATCCGCATTTGGAACTGCGGATTCTGGGTGGTTAAACGTTATTGGTTATAAGTTATAGGAAATTACTGGCTGTATTACGAAAGAAGAAAAAAGAAGACCTAAAGCGACGTAGTATCGTCGAATTGAACTTGCGGGTGTTACGATCCGCGTCTATCTCCCCGAAAATGAAAGCCTCTCAAATTTTTACAACACTGACCTGTCTCTGGCTAATGAGCTGCGAGAAGAGCGGGGAACGGATGCTGGTCGAGGAAACAAGGGATAAAACGACCAAAGACATTGATCCCAAAATGTTTGCGACGAGCGATGAGAGGTTCCGTGATATCAAGCCAAGTCCGGTGCAAGGTGAAGCACCTCAAAATTGGTTGGTTCTGCCATCAAGTCAGTTTCGTTTATTGAACTACCGCTTCGGTGAATCTGGAACGGGAGAGGTTTATGTTTCCATTTCATCGGGTGGGGTGATGGATAATGCGAACCGCTGGCTGAAGCAGTTTGGTCGCGATGCGATGAATGCGGAGAATTTTGCGGGGATGGAAAAAATTCCAGTCGCTGGTGTTGAGGGAGTTTGGGTTGAAGCGGATGGCGAATATGGTGCTGGGATGGGTGCGGATGCGAAGCCGGGTTATGGTTTGGCGGGAGTGATCGCTGAGGTGGGCGGACAAATTTTAACGGTTAAAATGGTCGGACCCAAAAACGAAGTGGAAGCCGAAAAACAAGCATTGCGTGCCTACATCGGCACCCTGCGTATGGCCGGCAAATGATCAGGAAATCTAGCAATTTAGAAATGGATAATCAATCATACACTCAGGAAAGACCCCGTGAGAAATCTGTTTTCCGCGTGATTTATGATTTCCTCTCCGGATTCAAGCTCGCGACTGTGCTGCTACTGCTGCTCTTAGTGCTTACGTGGTTGGCAACGCTTGAGCAAATCGATCAAGGTCTACATCTCACCTTGAATAAATATTTCAGTTGGAAATCGTTCTATCTCATTCCTGAAATCAATGGAAAGAAGATCCCGGTGATCTTGCCAGGTGGCTATTATGTTTGCGCAGTATTGTTGGTGAATATGATCTTAGGTGGTGTGGTTCGTATACGCAAAGGACCGAAGCAAATCGGAAATCTCATTTCTCATTTCGGAATTATTTTCATGCTACTCGGTGGTGGAGTGGCGCATCACTTCGAGGAGCGCGGCAACATGGCGATTTATCCTGATGAGGTTAGTAATGTGGCTCAGGATTATTTTGAATACGTTATCGAAGTTGCTGAGGTCAAAGATGGTAGGCGTGAGAAATATCACGTGGTTCGTGGTGAACATCTAAAGAGCCTTAAAAACGAAATGTATCGGACCTTTGATTTTAAAGATGTGCCGTTCTCTCTCAGTGTATCGGGATATTTAAAAAATGCACAAACTGTGAATGCTCTCGAGCGTGCGCCTCAGAATGGCGAACTTATAGCCGATGGCTATTATTTGTATGAACGACCGTCCGAGGTAAGTGCAGAGCGAAACATGGCTGGTGCATATGCGCAGATTATTTTTGATGATGGACAGAAATCTGCGCCATTTATTTTGTGGGGAGGAAGTTTTTATCCGTTCACAGTACGCGATGGAGAGCGCTTGTTCACAGTCGATATACAAAAGCGGCTTTGGCTCATGCCCTTTGAGGTAAAGCTTGATAAATTCACAGCGGATTTTCATCCCGGAACTTCACGACCTGCGAAGTTTATCAGTGATATTCGACGTATAGAAAACGGCCAGGAGGCAAAAGTGAGAATTGAGATGAATGAGCCGATGCGTTACCAGGGACTGACGTTCTTCCAGGCAAGTTATGGTCCACCTGATGCGAAGCCGGGTGAAAAGATGTTCTCGGTTTTCGAAGTGGTGAAAAACCCCGCCGATAAATGGCCAGAATACAGTATTTATATCGTTACGTTTGGAATGCTTGTTACATTTCTAACAAAACTTATTATCCATGTGGATACCGTTTCAAGTAAAAGAAAGAATCATGAAAGCAAAATCTAAAACAGGTAGTTGGGTTTTCGCGGTACTTGCCTCCATTGGGTTGGTGGCGGCGTTGGTGAATATATTCATCGATAATATGCCAAAGGGAGATGCCCAAAAAGTAGAAGACTACAAGCCTTGGGATAAGGAAACGGTTGATCTTATGGCCAGCTTGCCGGTGCAGGATGGGGGACGTGTGAAGCCGTTTTCCACATTAGCAGGTTTCGAAATGCTTGGTCTTCATGGCGCACGCTCGATGAAGGTGCAGGATAAGGCTGGTGTGGTGTATAAAATCAAACCTACCGAATGGTTGATGGATACGGTCTTTCGTCCACAAATGGCGATCAAATTGCCTACTTTCCGGATTGATAACTCGAAAGTGTTGCAGGCGATTGATGTGGAACAGAAAGGTCGTCGTGACCGTTACAGCTACGAAGAAATTGTTGAGGGTAGACAAAAATTGATCGAGCTTGCGCAGTCGTATGAGCCGATTGACAAGAAAAAACGTGATCCGGTTCAACAGCAAACGATCGATCTGGCTTACAACATAAGAAATTATGAAGCACTTTTAGGGTATTTTGGATTTGCCCGTATCGGAGTTGTTCTGGAAGGCACTGGTAAAGATGGTGCTCCGGACGACCGTCGTCCTTTCAGTGAGGTGATATCACTGGCTCCAAGTTTAATGCCTGATTTGGAGAAGATGAGATTGGAGGGAGGCCAAATTCCTCCGCGTCTGCTTTCATTGCTTCAACAAATCGAGGATGGTGCGAATTTTTCTAAATTCGGATTGTTTATGATTCCGCCTGTGAGAGCTTCCGAAGAAGACTGGAAAACGGCAGGTAATGTGATCATGGAAGTCATGACCTTGAAGATGAAAGATCCTCAAGAGGGTATTGAAGATATAAAAGCGATCGAATTGGCAGTGCTGGAATTGGCACGTGGAGAAAAGCCATTTCGTGAAGCGATAGAGAAGTTGAAAGTCCGTATCGAGACTCGTGCTGAAGTCCGTAATGAGATGAAATTTATATCTATGGAGGTGATGTATTTCAAGAGGGATCTATTCTTGAACGCTCTTGTTCTTTTTCTCATCGGCACAATTAGCTCACTTGCTATGTGGGTGCTCAGTCAGTCGCCTTTGGCGAAAGGTTTTTATTGGGTTACTCTAACTACGACCGTTATTGCTGTGCTAATGTGTGTGGTGGCGATTGTCATGCGTTGTATTATCATGCAGCGCGCCCCTGTGGGGAATCTCTACGATACGGTGATTTTCATCGGAACCACAGGTGTGATTATTTCGTTACTGATCGAGTGGATAAGCCGCAATCGCTTTTCTCTGGGACTTTCTCCTGTCCTTGGTACTATTCTCATCCTGCTTGCAAGACGCTACGAAGTGGGAGATGCGGGAGATCACCTTGATCCTTTGGTTGCTGTGTTGGATTCGAATTTCTGGCTTTCCACTCATGTGATCAGTATTACTCTTGGATACACCAGCGGACTTTTGGCTGCCATGCTTTCGTGTGCTTACGTCCTGATGCGAGGGCTGAATCTCGATGGGGAAAACAAAGAGCTGCGTCGCTCACTTACCAAAGCGGTGTATGGGTGTATCTGTCTAACTGTTTTCCTATCGTTAGTCGGAACGGTGCTCGGTGGGATCTGGGCGAACTATTCGTGGGGTCGATTCTGGGGCTGGGATCCAAAGGAAAACGGAGCGCTTATGATCGTGCTCTGGACGCTTGCGATTCTTCATGCTCGTCTTGGTGGGATCATCAAGGATTGGGGACTGCATTTTTCTTCCTTGTTCACCGCTTGTGTCGTGGCGTTTTCATGGTGGCATGTGAACTTTCTCGATACCGGTCTTCACAGCTACGGTTTCACGGCGGACAAAAAGAGCACGGTGTTCATTTTCTACGGAACGATCATGGTGGTAATTCTTTACGGTGTAGCTGCCATGCTTATGGAAAAATATTCGAGTGATCAGAAGACGCTGAAGCCGGTAAAGAATGGGGAGTTTGTAAAATCGTGATTTTGGTCGGTTAAAATGACTATTTATTGAATGCGTTTCTAGTAATTCCTATCCCAACAGGGATCAAAGAAATTAGCCCAGGTTCGAGTAGCGTCAGGGACGACTTCCCCGGGGATGATGAAAAATGAAACGCGACCCCGATAGCGGGTCGCAGAGGATCGATGTTCGAGATGTTTCGATTTTGGTACCCCTTCAGGGTGCGATATGGGTGTGGGGGAATCACCAGGGGTGGTCGTCGCTTC